>NZ_PJJV01000004.1:0-1300 GCF_002929655.1 Cryobacterium sp. M23 | reverse complement strand
TCCCCGAACTCGCCGCCGCCTAAACTAGGATCACTGACCCGCATGGTGTTGAGAAATTCCACCACTCAGCGGGACGTGACCTACGAAAACATGGTCGATGCATACCTGTTCGGAGTGGAGGACCGGTTGGTCGGCGGCGGGGGAAGGTCGGCATCGCCAGCGGGGGCGCCGCCTATGCCGCTTCACCAAGCTCGTCATCAGTGAGCGCTAACAGATATTGTATGCCGCGCGTGGAGCCCCGATTCAACGAAGACTACGGGCATCGATCGGTGCCAAAGTCTGGCGTTTTCCACCACTCAGCGGGACGTGACCGACGTCTCTTCAGAAAGATCCTGATTAACTCCGCAATTACCTGGGAATCTCGCATGCTGCGGGTGGAACAATTCGTGCTCAAAAACGATGACATCCTTCATCACAACGCCCGTCTGCCTTCCGACATGCTCGACAAGCAGACCGAGCAGATGGCGGAATCCCTCAAGCGCCAACGCCGAGACCGCGCTTCGTTGACCGTGTCCCAACAACGGCGGTTGGAAGCCGCTTCGGGCTTCAGCTGGGATCCACTCGGCGACGCGTGGTCGGCGCATATCGCAGATTGGCTAACCTGGCGAGTAGCGCTTGGTGTGGCCTTGCCCTCGGTTAGTGGACACGGGGTTATGCGGCTTTAGCGAAGACCGCGTTCTGGTTTGAGTATTGCAGTTCGAAGTCGACGGAGCTGACCTGGCCGAGGGAGGTGTGCCGGCGCCGCCGGTTGTAGCGGTCCTCGATCCGGGCGCCGACCTCTCGGGATGCCTTGTTTTTGCTGGGTTAGACGCGTCGGTGGTAGAACCCGGTCTTGAGCGTGGCGAAGAAACTTTCCGCCAACGCCTTGTCCCAGCAGACGCCGGTGTAGCCCATCGACCGGGTGATCCGGTGCTGCTTCGCGAACGCANTGCTCGGGCCGCTTACCGCGGAGAGCCATGGCCATGACCAGGGCGTCCTGGATGAGGTCGGTGCGCATGTGGTCGGCGATGGCCCAGCCGATCACGCGGCGCGAGTGGGCGTCGATGACGGTGGCTAAATACAGCCACCCTTCCCAGGTCCTCAGGTAGGTGATGTCGCCCACCCAGACCTGGTTCAGAGCCCCGGTGTCCCACTGCCGTTTGACGGCGTCGACCGGGTAGGCGTCCTCGGCCTGGCTGACCGTGGTGGTGCGCCAGCGTTTGGGGGTGATGCCCACCATACCCAGGCGGCGCATGGTGCTGGCCACGGTTTTGCGGGAGATGATCTCGCCATCGGCGCGGAGGTCGGCGAGGATCCGCGG
>NZ_PJJV01000047.1:0-38466 GCF_002929655.1 Cryobacterium sp. M23 | reverse complement strand
TCAGGAGTGAACTCCCGACGTGATCTTGCCATAGTGAACATTCTCTCTTGTGAGGTGTCCACCCAACGGGGTCAGGGCCACCTGGTCATGACGGCGTTCAGTAGTGGGTGGTCGAGTGCAGCAACGCCATCACCTTCTGTCACCGCCTCGTATACCTCGGTCGACACGGCGGTGAGAGCGATCGCGATAAGAGCACCGATCACCAAGGTCATAATCAGCGCCGCATGCGGGCCCAATCGACTGCTGACCCAGCGGGTGGCCCGCGCGAGGCGACGGCCAGAAGAGGTCCGCCAATTGGTGAGGTCGAGCCCGCCGACAAAGCGGTCGGCTCGCCGCTCGCCTTGGCGGGCTGCGTCTTCACCTGGGGCGTCCTTCTTGTCGGGCTGAGCGTTCATGCGTCACTCCTGGGGATGCTCTTATCGTTCCGGGTGCCTCGCTGCACGCGTCTGATGATGAGGAGCACGATAACCACTCCAATGGCGGCATAGACGGCGTAGTTGAGGTATTGCGAATACTGGTCGATGAGTGCGTACTGGGTTCCGAGGGCGCCACCCAAACCGATGAGAAGAACGTTCCAAAGAGCGCTTCCGGCGATGGTGAAGATGCTGAAGGTCAGCAGATTCATGTGTTCCGCGCCGGCGGGTAGGGAGATGAGACTGCGTACTCCAGGGATGAACCGTCCAAAGAACACCGCCGACCTACCGTGGCGGGAAAACCAGCCAGCGGCCTTTTCGAAATCCCTTCGGTCGACTAACGGAAGCTTCGATAACCAGTAGATGGATCGTTCCAGTCCGATGACGGCGCCTAAGTAGTAAAGAAGGAGACCGCCGACATAGCCACCTAATGTGCTTGTGATGACCACGAGCAGGAAGTTCAGTTCGCCCCGTTGGGACAGGAACCCGGCCAAGGGAAGAATGACCTCGCTCGGAATGGGCGGGAAAATTGTCTCCGCAAAGGTGAAGAGACCAACACCCCATTCGCCGAGATTAGCCATGAGGTCCGCTGCTATACCGACGATTCCAGAGAGACCGTCGGTTGCGGTGGATGCGGGCAATAGTTCGATCATTCAGTCTCTTATGAGTTGTAGTGACATTCGAGAGCGTTCTTTTTCGCGGCAGCCCAGGCTACGCGGGAGCGCTTTCTTATAAGAGCGGGGCTATGTTGAGGAAGTGGCCCCATAGAGTGCGTATCCTCCGACGATGAAGCCGATGTAGATGAGGATGAGGAGTGCGCCAGCCCAGCGTGGTAGCCGGCGGGCGAGGAGCAGGGCGGAGATCAGCACGATGGTGCCAACGGCGACCGGAAGGTAGAAATGCAGTGTCGCAGCGCCGACGGGTATGGGAGCGACCAGAGCGATCACGCCGGCATTTAAGAGAAAGAATGCAAGCACCGAACCGAGAACATTGCCGACGCTGATCTCACCGTGCCCGCGAAGTGCGGCAGGCACGGTGCGGGCAACTTCCTCCGCGCTGAGCGCCAGGGCGACGACGGTCATGCCGACCAATGTTTGGGACAGCCCGAACCGGGAGATCAGGTCGGTTGCGCCAGTGACAAGTATTTCGCTGGCGACGATCACCATGATGATCGACACCACCAGGAGAGCAGTGGACTTGCCCTTGCCCAGCCGCTCAGCCTTCACCATTTCCTTCGCAATCTCACCGGACGCCCTGATCGTCAGGCCACGCCGGGACAGCCAGATCAAGTACCCGACTGCGGCGACGTATCCGACGGTTAGGATCGCCCCGTCGACCCGAGACAAGATCCCGTCAAGAGCGAGCGTGCCGAAAAAAAGCACCGCCACAATCGGTACCGCGAGGACCTGCCCGGGGACCTGCTCAAAACGCATCGGCGCAACAACCCCGGCGATACCAAACGCCAACGCCACCGCAACCATCGCGGAGCCGAGGATCGTGCCCAACGCGATACCGCTATCGCCGCCAGCCGATCCGACCGCACCAACCGCGAGGTTCTCCGGGTCGAAGCCGAGAAACACTGCGCTGACCAGAAAGGTCGACAACCCGAAACCTCGGGCGAACCCCACCGTGCCCCTAACAAGCTGTTCGGAGAAGAAAACCACAAGGACCAGACCCACGACCACCAGGCCGATGGAGAGCCACATTAGGAATCCACCGTCGTATCTGTCGTCATGGCGGCCGCGCCGTCTTCTCCATGCTCGAGTACCATTCCGGAAAACGTCTCATAGGCTGCCTCGCACCGGGCAATAGCGTCACGGGCGTGTGTACCATCAGGGGCGTCGAAGAAGTCCCGCCGCGCCACCCGCTCAAGCCAACGGCGGAGCCGATCGAGGTTACTCTCGGTGTCCTCGAGCGCGGCGAAAGAGAAGCGGGAGCGTCCGGTTTCGCGACGAAATTCCTCCAGCAGCGCTTCGCACTGCTCTGTGATCTCGGCGTAGTCATGCCCGCGCTCGGCATTGAACCGGTCCTCAATGGAACGTTCAGTGTGCTCATCGATCCCCTGAGCGACCAACACGACGGCCGTTCCGTCGTTATCGAGGATCTCGGCCGCGAGCCTCTCGAACAGCGCGCGGTGCTCGTCGCGATTCGGCAGCGCGCACACGGAATCCTGCAGGTACAGCGCACCGGCAGCCTTGAGCTGGCGCCACACCGCCACCCGGTGCCGCGACGGATCCCGTCGCGCCCGGTACGTCAATAACACCCACGCTTGGTTCATGTAACCATGGTTACCACAGCTAGTCCGGCGACACAAGGAAGGGCCGAATCCGCCGGCTCACTGCGAGGACTGCAGTATGTTCACATCATTCCCAGACGAAAGCCAGGGATGCCCTCCCCAGATTAGACGATCACGGGACGATGACCCCCTGTCTGGATGTTCTTATGCCGCCGTGCTGGACTGGTTGCGAGGGGTCCCTCTTGAAAGCTCGAGGCCTTTGGCGTCGCGCATCTTGCACGTTGCAATCCGATTCGTATCCGAGGTGTCTTGAAACCTAAGTGTGTCGAAACACATGGGATACGAGACACTCGGGCCGCTGTGGAGTCTGCGAGCTCAGCTCAATGGGTCATCAAGCGATCGCACAATACCGGGTTCGGAAGGTGACATGGGTGGCCCTCCTGTAGCCGTTACTTTGGACTGTTTCTGCGTTGTTTGCGATACGGAGGCTGGATGACGGGTTGTGTGACAGTTTCTGTCTTCCTCGCGGGTGAGCCGCCTCTGTCGCGCAATCGAACGTATAAATGACAGGGGTCAGCATGCTCGTCGGGTACATGCGGGTTTCGAAGGCCGACGGGTCGCAGAGCACTGACCTGCAGCGGGACGCACTCCTGGCGGCTGGCGTCGATCAGGGCAACCTCTATGAGGACCGTGCTTCCGGAAAGAAGGACGATCGTCCGCAGCTGGCGGCCTGCCTGAAAGCTCTCCGCGAGGGGGACGCTCTCTTGGTGTGGAAGCTCGACCGTCTCGGTCGAGATTTGCGCCACTTGGTCAATACGGTGCATGACCTCACCGACCGCGGTATCGGCCTCAAGGTGCTCACCGGAGAGGGCGCAGCGATCGACACCACGACCGCGTCCGGCAAGCTCGTCTTCGGAATCTTCGCGGCTCTCGCTGAGTTCGAGCGGGCGCTCATCTCTGAGCGCACTGTCGCCGGGCTCGCCGCAGCGCGAGCACGGGGGAGGACGGGCGGGCGGCCCTTCAAGATGACGCCAGCGAAGGTGCGCCTTGCCATGGCCGCGATGGGGCAGAAGGAAACGAAAGTCAGCGACCTGTGTAAGGAGCTCGGGATCACTCGGCAGACGCTGTACCGCCATGTTTCACCGGCGGGGGAGCTGCGGTCGGACGGTGCGAAGCTCCTCTCGAAAAAGTAGTGGCCTGACCTGGTCACTGTCAGATGGGAACCTTCACCGGGACACTCGGCGACATAGTTCCTGCCGGAGGCACGGGTCTGTTTTGATGGCCTTATGGCAATCTTCTTCTTTGACGGTGACCAGACGCTGTGGGATTTCCAGGCGATGATGAGGCGGGCCCTGACAGCCACGATCGGCGAGCTTCGCAGGCTTCGGCCCGGGATCGGAGGAGATATGAGCGTCGAGGCGTTCGTCACCGACAGGGAGGTCGTCGCGGAACGGTTGCGGGGCCAAGTGAGCAACCTAGAGCAGGTGCGGTTCGAGGCCTTCAAGAAGAGCCTCGCCCGCGGGGAAGGTTGGTGCCATGCTGGTGGGCGCGGTTGACCGTGGAATCCACCGACACCTCCCAATTGATCAGCCCGGCGGCGTCCGCCCGGGCCAGCAGCGAAGCAAGGGCCTTGTCCCAGGTCCCGTCGGCACTGTAGCGGCGGTGGCGTTTCCAGACCGTCTGCCACGGCCCGAAGTGCGGCGGCAGGTCCCGCCACGGGATGCCGGCCCGATACCGGTAGATGATCCCCTCCGTCATAAGACGGTGATCCTTGAACGGACGGCCCAACTTCCCCGCCGATTCAGGCATCAACGGGGCAATCTGCTTCCACTGGGCATCCGACAACACGGCGTAACGAGGGCTCACTCCTCCATCCTGCCGATGAACAGCCCATCATTGGGAGACACGCCCTAGCGGTCACGGTCCAGGTGAAGCCGGTTCCCCAATTCGGAACCGGCGACGTCGATGCCTCCCGAGACCGGGCATCATCCCCAGCCGTCGCCGGTTCCACCTTTCTGAAGCCAACTCAGCCGTAGGTGGCTCCGCCCGGGCGCTCAGCCGCAGCTCAGCCGGTGCTATCGAGAATCAGGCGCGCCGCTTCCGTTGGTTGGTCCCAGTGCGGGAAGTGACCGCAGTTTTCGAACCAGTGCAGCGTTGCATCCGGGAACAGCTCCGTGGCCCGCGCCGCCTCACTGGGAGCGGTGACCTTGTCCTTCCGCCCCCATCCAATGACCACTTTGCCCTTGAGTGAACCGGCCGGTGCGCCTTCCTGGCGGGGTCCGTGAATCAGCGCGTTGAGGGCCGGGTCCAGGCTGGTCGATGTCTTGAACCCGCGAAGCTCGTGCAGGACCAGATCCTGTGGCAGCTTCCAGGGGTGGGCGGAGAACTGTGCCAACAGGGCCGTGCGGCCCACAGGGTTGCCCGTGAGGAAGGGGAGCGCCGGTTGGATGCGGCGCACCAGTGCGACGGATGCCTTGATGCTTGCACCAAAGATCGCTGCCTGGCGGTCATTCCAGAATCCACCAGGGTCCAGTGCGACCGTGGTGCCAGCGTGCCCTCGGCGTGCCATTTCCATCACCATCCGGGCGCCCATGGAGCTGCCTACCAGATCAAGGTCACCCAGTTCCGCGTCGCGGATAAAGGCTTCGACGGAATCGGTCAGCGTGGCAATGGTGGTTTCGCCGGTCAGCGGCGCGGATTCGCCGCAACCGGGGAGGTCGACGGCGATGACATCGCGTTCAGCGGCCAGCGCCGGGATTACCGGGTTCCAGTTGCCAATACTGGAACCGAGCCCATGGATCAGGAGGAGTGGCTTACCGGAGCCTTGCCGGGTTGAGTGCAACATGACTTCACTGTAGGGGCAGTGCAACATATCTGGCCAGAGGTTATCTGGCCAGAGGCCCGACGGCACAGCGATACGCCGTTAGGCAGCGCATCCAACATGTCTTGGATCAAACACATCTCAGGTCGAACACGCCTCAGGCAGGGGCGAAGAGTTCCAGCGCCACGTTGTCGGGGTCCCTGAATTCCAGGATGTAACCGGCTCTTCATAATTGAGGGTGTAGTTGGAGCCTGAATCCTCCGGTTTCCAGGAGTGAGCGGGCGACATAGTTGGCGAGGTTGCGGAATCTCAGGGCTGATCCGCGGAGGTGTTCGAGGCGGCATTGGATCGCCTCGGTGGGCCCGTTGGAGGTGCCGGGCCGGTCGAAGTGCGCCAAGACGTCTGCGGCTCGTTTCTTGAGGGTGCGTCCGAGGGTGACGAGCTCGGTGAGGGCGGCCGGGAGGCCGTGGCTGACCGATTCGATGAGCTTCTCCATCGACTCCCGTCCCTTGATTCGGTCCTCGTCTCGGTAGGCGTTGATCATCCGCTGGTAGATGCCCCAGGTCGCTTCGACCTGCACGTGCGTTTCGGTGGCGAACAGGTCGGTCAAACGTTGTTGCTGTTTGTCGGTGAGCAGGTCCGCGCCGGTGTGCAGGGTGCGCCTGGCGGAGTAGAGCGGGTCGCCTTTGCCCCCCCGATGCCCGTGGACGGCTGCTGGACGCGGCGCCGGCAGCCGTCAAGGGCGTCCCCGGCCAGACGCACGACGTGGAACGGGTCCATGACCGCCATGGCGCCGGGTAGTTCTTCGGTGGTGGCGGTTTTGAAGCCGGTGAACCCGTCCATCGCGACGACTTCCACGTCGTCTCGCCAGGCCGGTCGGCGAGCCAGGTCCTGAACACTGCCTTGGAGCGTCCCTGGACCATGTCCAGCAGCCGCGACGGGCCCGTCCCATCGCGGATCGGAGTGAGGTCAATGATCACAGTGACGTACTTGTCGCCCCGGCGGGTATGCCGCCAGACGTGCTCGTCCACGCCGATCACCCGCACCCCGTCAAACCGTCCCGGATCATCGATCAGGGCCCGTTTGCCTTCCGCCAGGACCGCGGTGTTCGCGGTGTTCCAGGCCACGCCCAGGCCCTCAGCGACCCGGGCGACGGTCAGATGCTGACACACGATGCCCGTCAGCGCCCACCGCAGGCCCCGCCGGGAGAGTTTCGCCCGCGGTTCAGCGACCTTCGTGGTGTCCTGCCGCCACACATGCCCGCACCCGCCGCAGCGGGAGCGGCGTACCCGGAACAACAGCGTGGTCGGACGCCAGCCCATCGGTTCGTGCGCCAGCCGACGAGCCACCGTGTCTCTCGCTACACCTCGGCACCCGCACCGCCGGCACCACTCATCCGTGTCGACCACTCGACACACCAGCACCGCACGAGCCGGCTCAACGAGCTGCCCCACCGCTTCGAGGCCGAGCTCATCAAGGCGGCAAAACGTGGTCAGGTCAGGGGCATCAAAGGTAGCGTTGAACACGTCGAGGTCGTCCGGATGGACAGCGTAGGAACTTCCATCATCGGAAGACCTCGACGCCTACCCCGCGACCGACGCGCCACCTTCCTACACCCTCAATTGCGAAGAGCCCTCAATCAGAGATCCTAAAAAATGTGACCGTAATCCGAAATGGTGCTCAATCGCAGCTTGGGTAGGCAGTCCCATCGATCCGCAAGAGGGACGGTGACCGGGACACCCGCTCGGATGAAGAGCGCCGAGGGTCGATCTGTCATTTTCCGAAGTCGTCCACCCAATGTCCATGGTGTTCTCCGGGTTGTGCAGGCGAGTGTGAACACTGGCTTTTCCGTGCTCCTCTGCACGGCGCACGTTCAGGCGGCGGTGTCCCCGGCGCGCTTGATTGCCCGGTAGACCGTGGACCTGGCGACGCTGAAGAGTTCAGCGATCTGCGCGGTCGTGTGTTCGCCCCGTTGGTAGACCTCGACCAGGTGCTTCTCCTGCGCCGGAGACAGTTTGGGTTGTTTGCCACGGAGCCGGCCGGCCGCTTTGGCGACTTGCATGCCTTCGCGGGTGCGAGCTCGGATGAGGTCGGCCTCGAATTCAGCGACCATCGCGAGCACGTTGAAGAGGAGTCTACCGACCGGGTCGGTGGGGTCGTGAACGGAGCCGCCGATGCTGAGCTTCACTTCACGCAGGGTGAGGTCGTCGACAATGTCTTTGGCATCGCGAAGTGAACGTGCCAGCCGGTCGAGCTTGGTCACGACGAGGGTGTCGCCGGCCCGGCATGCGGCCAGCGCTTCGCGAAGACCTGGCCGGGCCCGGTTCGTTCCGGTGAGGCCTTGATCGGTGAACGTCTTTTGGAGTGAGACTCCGAGGGCGGCGAGGGCGTTCTTCTGGGCGGTGAGGTCTTGGTCGTCGGTGGATACGCGTGCGTAGCCGATAAGCATTCCGGTCATGCTTCAGGAGTGTACCGTTTAGCCCCCGTTCACCGGGCATTTTCTCGGGCGGGGCATACGGGAATCGGACGCTCCCGGAACTATGCGGATCACCTTCGGCGCTCCGTGAGCGTTCGGGTGTCCCGGTGACCGTCCGGCTTGCGGGCGGCCCGCCTCAACCTGGACCGATCTAGTCGGGCTCGGTGGACTGATGCCTCTCGTTACAATGAGCGTGTCGCTCGAACGAGCCACACCACTATGTGCGGCCGGAGGTGCTTGCATGTTGCGCACTCCCCCCGTTGTGCTGCGATTCCCGTTCCAAGGCCGGTGGATCGCAGGGAACAGTCCGGCGAACCGTGTGCCCAGCCATGGCACCCACCTGTTAGGAACGACATTCGCAATCGACTTCGTCGCCGTCGACGAACGACGCCGTTCGGCGAAGCACGGTTGGCGCTCCGTGCTATCGACGGAGCCCCCCGAGGTCTTTGTCGGATTCGGCGCCCCGATCTTGGCGCCGGCATCGGGCACTGTCGTTGCCGCGGTCGACGGTGAGCTGGATCACGAGGCCCGGCGCTCGCAATTGGCGTTGATTCCTTACGCGCTCTCCCAAGCTCGCCGAGTTCGAGAGGGCGTGCGCGCGATCGCGGGCAATCACGTGGTCATCGCGCTGGAGCCGGCCGGGCCTTTTGTGCTCATCGCCCATCTCCAGCGCGGATCGGTTAGCGCCGCAGTTGGATCCGTGGTCATGATGGGCGAGAACATCGGGTCATGCGGGAACTCGGGCAACAGCACGCAGCCTCACGTGCACGTGCAAGTCACGGACTCAACGATCTGGCCGACGGCGCGCGGCAGGCCGATCGTCTTTGAGCACCCTCAGGTCAACGGTGGCACCTGGCTCCCGAGGAATGGGGAGGCCTTCACCGTCGCATGAACTGCAAAAGCACCCGGCCGATATCGTTTCCAAACGCCATTCCGCCGATATTTCGGAACCTCGGCGAATTGGCGCCGAATCTGCTGCCGTGGACGTCCGGCAAACGGGACGCTTTTCAGACCTATGAGCGTGGCAGCAGGATGAGAGACGACGAATCCGTCGTCCGCCTGCTCAGAAGCTCTAGCTACCAAGGCGCCAATGTAGTCTCCACGTCCAACGGACCCCGGCCAGCTAGCCAAGCCATGAATAACCGCCGCTCACGGGAAGTGCTGAGCCGGTCGGCGGCGGTAGCCAGCAACACTGGTAGATCCCACGCAACGTACTCATCTGGCCAATCCAAACTGGTGTAGCCAAGACCGAGATCGACATGGTGAATCTCCACTTCACGGAGCCGGTGCGCCGGGCAGGCAGCTACGCCGTAATCACCTCCTCCGAGAAAGTGGCCATTGGGCCACCCAGTAGCCGCGCATTGGGCGAAGACGGCCTCAAGATTCGACAGGCTGGCGGAGGTCAGCGATGATTTCCTCGGCTTGCCAGCCAGCTCCTTCCTCTATCTCGCGTCGACGCTGTTCTTGGCCGTGTGCGTACTTCGGAGCATCATGACCGCGAAGCGCTCCCGAGAGGCGACGCGCATGAGCGTCGGCGTTGCGGGCAAGATGTGTCAGGACATGTCCGACGGTCCAGCCAGGCAGAAGACTCGGTGCTCGGACATCCTTGTTCGTCAGTTGCACCACGCGGCGCAGCAGGCGTGCCTGCCCCTCGGAGCACAGTCGGGATGCTCGTTCCGGATTGCACTCAAGACCCACGAAAGTACGACTCCTCTTCTTGGCTCACCGTTGTCAGCCTGCCACCCCACCAGCTCATCCGTCCACATTGCTGGGTGGCCAATGTCCTGTTTCGCGGACGCGCTGTTTCGGGTCTCAGGTTTCCAGGCGTGGACTGGCGAGCGTTCCTCTTGCGAGAGGCTGCACGACGATCCCAGCCACTCGGGCCTAACTCTTAATAAGAGCCCTGGCCCCCTGGTAGTGGGTGTACCCAGACAGGCGCAGGAGAGGCAGCGCCACAACGGACAAGACAACTCCGAGTCCGGCGACAGCCATGAGGGCTCCTCCCAAGCCCGTCGCCTCTGACCAGAGACCAACGTAGACCGGCCCGAGGAGAAACCCGATGTACGAGACCGTGGTCACGATCGCGGTGGCCCTGCCGCGATAGGCCTCGTCCACTCCGCGGGAGATGAGGCTGAGCATCGTTGGATACAGCGCTGCGGTGCCAGCCGCAGCGACGATGAGGCCAAGGATGGCGATCGGGAGGGTCGGGGACATCGCGATGACGAGAGCGCCCAAGGCCGCCGTAACCGATCCAAGTATCAAGATGAGGCTCTCATTGCCCTGTTGAATTCGTCCCACAGAAAACCGGGCGATGGCGACGACACCAGCGAAGACGGCTGGCCCTACGGAGCTGAAGCCTGGGCCGGCACCGAGCTCGTCCTCGAGGAAGACCGCACCCCAGCTCTGGTGGGCGTTCTCGCTCGCAAACGCGAGTGCACCCAGCACACCAACCAGCAAAAGTGGGATGTACCGGAGTCGTGCGTTGACGTCAGGCAACTGGGGCCTCTGCTTCGCCTGGCCCTCAGTGATCTGCGTCGAAAGTGACCGTAGAACGCTCGCGCTGGCGGCAAGAGACAAGGCAGCCACAACGAGGAAGGGCATGAAGACTGGTGCGCCGATCCAGGACGAGAGGCCGGTTGCAATGCTTGACAGGACGACAAAGCTGGAGAACACGCCACCCGAGCGGATGATGATCGAGACTCCTGACGCCTGCTCGGCCCGGCCCGGCCCGCGATCGAATTCATGGCCACATCCGTGGCTCCACTGGCCAGACCGACGACGACGAGCCCCACGCAGAGGGACGCGAACCCGTGCGCGATTATCGCCACTCCGAGCGCAATGATCGCCACCGCGGCGAACCGAAGCCCCCACCTGTCCAACGCCCGGCCGGTGAGTAGCATGGCCGGCAGGGCGCCGGCGCCGACGAAGAGCAGCGCAATGCCCAGTTGACCATCGTCGACGCCTGCCTGCACCCGGAGGCGAGGGACACTCGCCCCCCAAGTCCCCCAAAAGGAGCCGAAGGACGCGGCGGCGAGATAGGCGGCCGACACCAGCTTTCGTACGGACAGCGTTTTAGATGGCATGTGTGTGACGTTACACAATTAGAGTGGAGTTATGCAATCGAACCCGCAGAGGCGTCCCACAATGAGTCAGGTTGCGACGCGTGCCGGAGTGTCGGTCATGACGGTTTCCTATACCTACAGCCGCGCTGACCGCGTGTCGGTCGAAAGCCGGGAGAAGGTCCTTCAGGCGGCCGCCGAGCTGGGATACGCGGGACCTGACCCCGCGGCACGGTCCCTGCGCTATGGCCGCACCCGCACCCTCGGGGTCATCCTGGGTGAGCACCTCACCTACGCGTTCGACAATCCGCAGGCAGTAGCCTTCCTGGCGGGAATCGCGGATGTGTGTGCGGATCGCGGCTACGGACTCTTGATCGTGCCTATGACCGGAACCGACGAGGACAGCCGCAGAGTCGCCGGGGCCGCCGTCGATGCGTTCATCGTCTGGACAACAACTGACGATAACCCCGTGCTCGACGCGGTTTCCGCAACCGGTCGAACTGCCGTCATCCATGGCGGGCCCGCTCGTGCGGGATTCAAGCTTGTGAGCATCGACAACCGCGCAGCCGCCCGCGCGATGGGCATGAAGACCTTCGCCGGCGCACGTCGACCCGCAATCCTCAGCTTCCCCTTCAACGCCGCGCGCACGACGGTGCTGGCCTCTGACGTCGACCCCGACACCGTGCAATTCCCCGTGACCCGGCAGCGCCTCCTCGGGTATCGAGATGCAGTTGAGGCGCTGGGGCTCAATTGGAAAGACGTGGTCGTCGGTGCCACCGCAACCAACGATGAGGGCGAAGCCCGCTCGCTCGCCGGGCGGATGCTCACCCTCGATCATCAGGTCGACGCCATCGCCGCGATGAGCGACGAACAGGCAGTTGGTGTCTTGAAGGCTGCGACCAACGCGCTTCTCCGTATCCCCGAAACGCTCTCCATAAGCGGATGGGACGATTCGAAAGCGGCCGCTGAGAATGACTTGAGCTCCGTGGCCCAGGACCTCCGAGCCCAGGGGGCATCAGCTGCGCGACTAGCACTCGGCGACCGTGCTGAAGCCGGCGCCCACGATTGGTCGGTGGTCGTCCGAACTTCCACCAGAGACCCTCCACCGCTCATCCGGCATGGAGGGACCAGATAAACCTGCCGATCGGCGTTGTGGTGGCTCCCGGCCTGCCAGCCGGCGATGTCGTGCGATTCGCTAACGAGGTCGAGCTTTGGGATGCCTCTGTTCACGGACCGGGAAGACGCTGCGCATGGACCGGTACGGTCGGCGGCCTTGGAACCGCCGAGAGAATGCAGGGGTCATTGAACTGTCCCGTTCGCGCACCTAGACCAAACGATCGCCACCAGCCGGAAAGAGGACAAAGCGGCTGTTTACTCGGCGCGCGACAGTCGCTCCACGGATAGGCGACTACTTCTGTCAATTGTGAAATAAGCAAAGGCCGCTATCGTCGCTGCGTCAACGACGTCTCCCCTCTGGATCATCAGCACGAAGTCGATCTCACTGAACCAGCTATGGACCATGTCCTGCTCCGTATCCTCGCGCTGCGGAACGCCTTGGGTCAGAGACGTTGCGACGTACACGTCACAGCCTTGATTACTCATGCCATATGCCCCATATAGGTGCCCAAGATGACGGATCGTGTGTGCTTCTATCCCGGTCTCTTCTTGCAGCTCTGTCCGGGCTAAGTCGAGTTGACTTCCCTCCTTCTGAGTACCCCAAGACCCCTGTGGGAACTCCCAGGCACGTCTAGCCACTGGATAGCGGTACTGCTCCACGAGCCAGAACCCGCCGTCACAATGCGGAATTACGAGAGCGAAATCTGGCTTCTCGATATAGCCATAAATGCCCTCAAGGCCGTTGGCTCTAACGACCACGTCTTCACGCACAGTCATCCAAGCGTTACGGTACGCTTCCCGGCTCGACAGCGTCTTAATCACAGCTCCCCCTCATTTCGCTAAATCGGGCAGGCCTTGTTCCCTGCGCCGCCTCGCATGTCGCGAGAATTCGTGGCAGCCTCCAGCTGCCGGTGCAGGATGCGCGCGCTTTGGCTGTTGACCGCAGACATCCTCGTGAGCAGAGCATCTTCCTTGCGCCCAAGAAACTGTGGGTGGTTCAGGTCGCTGTCCGTCGAGGACGCCAAATATATCGTCGTCGTATTCACATGCGCTCTATCAACAGTAGAGCCAGGCTCAAACGATCACTGGCTCATGGGCGACTTCCCGCGGTTCGGCTTGCAGTGCCCCCGATACCGCCCGTTCACCGTTGGAGTGCGGGCGCATCAGTTCAACTCTCGTGCCACTGCTTAATCGCCCGGTCCCACACCGCATCCGCCCTTACAGCACCACTGAATATCGGATCCACAAATTGGACGACTTCCGCCAGCTGTTCTTCAAACGATTCCAGGCATTGGTCCGTGAGGTCGAGCTTGCGCCGCCATGCCGCCCACTTCGTCTGAGCAAGTGCGGGCCAACCTGCCGTGGCTACCGCGATTGAGTTCAGTGGCACTTGGCGGAAGTCGGCGACGCGCTGGGCGGCACCCTGAACCTCACCAGCAAGGAAGTCCTGTGTCATCGAGAAATTGCGGAGATCAACGACGTCGCGCCATCGCGTGCTCGTCGCACCACGCGTCAACATTGTAACTGCCTTCTCAGCGACAACCATCACCACCGGGTATCCCAGCATTTTAAACTCACCGCCGAGAATACGAGGAACTGCGACAACGCGCGGATCCGGCCAAATCGGGTCGCCCGTGCTGATGTCCAAATGAAACGACATCGCACTGTTGTACACGTGCGCGAAGATCTTGACTCGGAGGCCCGAGTAGTCGTCGCCCTCGCGGATGGCGCGAACATCAGTGCGGACTGGGTCAACGACAAAGGCGTCATCGACGGGGGCCGCCGCCACAGCACGGACAACGGCGAGCAGATGTGCGGCGTCCACTTGGAAGTTGACGGCTTCCATATCGATATCACTCGTCGGACGGCGAAGGTGATACGCGGCCAGGAGCACTCCGCCTTTGAGGACGAAATCCTCTCGATACGGAGTCTGAGCCAATCGGTTCAGGAACGCTTCCATGGCGTAGAGGGTGACCGTCTCAGTCACCGGCCGACCCGATTCACGGGCGTGCCGTTGAAGGGCAGCATAGAGCTGCGACCCCATGCTCACGACAGCAGCTCCAGAGCCTGGCGAAGCGGACCGCTCGCTCGGGGAAGCTGCTGGGCGATGGCCATCAGGGAGGCCGGGTGGGACCCGCTCTTGCGAAGCCAATTCTTCAACGCCTCCGGAGCTATCTCATACCCTTCCAGGCCACGAAGCCGGTAAGCATCGACGATGGAGCGCTCAGGCGAATACAGGCCAATGGTCCCGTCGGTTCCATCGATGTTCAGTTCGGTGCGTCCGAGCGTGAATGTCTCAGGATCGAAGTGGTGCCAGGCGACCGGGGCCTGAGTGCGCGGGAACCGGGCGCGACGAGGCAGGGCTATATCTATACGCGCGGGGATGGCATCAATGAGGCCATGGTGCGCCAATGCGCTCGTGAGGCACAATGTCGCGTCCGGCCTTCGGGCGGCGATTTCGATCAGGTCCAGGTTCGCAGGCGGAAGATCGGCCCTGCGGTACAAGCCCCTGCTGATGCGGTCGATGGCACCGCTCTCGCACAGCCGACGCAACTCCCGCGCACCGAAACCTGCGTCGGCCGCCACAGCCGCGTTGAAAACCTGAATGGGCAGATCATCAATCGTCGCCATGAGGGGCCGCCCTTCTCCGAGTATCAAAGTGCTTACACGTAACTTTATCTGCAAACACTTCTATACGCCAGAGGATTGGGGGCCGCGCCAGACTCAAACGATCCACCTCGTCCCGGCGCAGCACCTGTCGTTTACGGGCTTTGCCTAATCGCCCGTTCCGGACGGGCCAATCCGATTAGCTGTGTCCCGGTAACCGTTCCTCTTGTGGGGGACATCACGACGTTGGGCACGGGCTATCTTCGATCGCCACCATGACTTTTGGAGGCCGAGCTGCCCCAGGCGACCTGCCAACATCGCCGCCGCCGAAAGAGTATCGATCGTAAACGACCAGCGCCGCCTCAGCGGATTCGGCTACTGACCCAGACCGAGGAACTTCGGCAGCTGGCTGGCGTCCTGGACCTTCCCTCTGGGCACCCCCTGCGACTTGGGCTCAGCACAGCTCATCTTCCACGCTCTCCCGAATTTGTCCGGATGCGCCGACGCTTCTCAGCCTTTGTGAATCAGGTCTACGATTTTCTGGGCGTTGTCCTCTGGAGAGACGCTGATCTGCACATGATCACCCTCCACGGCCTCCATCACCACGACGGCAGCCTGTATCTCCCCGCCGATCTGAATAACCAGGCGCGCCGAATCCCCGGCTTGGACGGCCTTCACCGTGAGGGCGTTAAAGACCATCGCCCCATCTTCGGTGAACGTCACGTCAACCGCGTTCTGCCCCTCACCTTCGGCGATGGTGGCATCGTCAACACCGGCTCGCTCAAATCCGGATGGGAGAACAACATTCTCGCCATTGACCAGGACACATTGCGAGCCCGCCCCATCAGCGCACGTCTCCGATACCGCCAACTCGATCGCTCCCCCGGTAGCCGACGCTGTTCTGATAGCAGGATTCGCCGATACCGCATGTGAGATGAACGCCAACTGCAGCCCAGCCAAGGCCATGAGGGCCATCGACGGAAGGCCGAGGATCCAAGACCACGCAGTCACGGCGAGGAGCACGGGCAAAACCGGTCTTTGGAGTTTCATTTCGTGTACCCCCTCCTTAACAAAGTACGTGCTACCAGACACCGGGTAAGCGTTTAAAGACTGAACGGAAAGATCGCCTGCATACAGAGTCAAGGCCCATAGCCGAACGTTGAGCGGCGCAGAGCCACGCCTGATCCGCAAGCCCTTGCAGCACACGGGACATAAATCGTCCGTAGTTCAGGGTAAAAGTCTCAGCTAGAAATCAATCCAAAGACCATCTGGAGCTTGCGAAATCGCTTTCACGGAACTACTTGGAGGGTGCCTCTCCGCATAGGAGACCAATACCGCGGCGACAATCGCCGCCACGACCGCCAGCACGAGAGCAATCGCGACGATGAGTACCATCCAGGAGGCGGATCCTCGCACCGAATCCGCAATTCCTGCAATGGCTCCCAACAGCATGGTTCCCGCGGCTGCCCCGACGGCGGCCAACGAAACGCGCATGCCTGGCCGTCTCTCAAACCGCCGGTCAAATAGTGCAACGGAGGCCCAACCTCCAACACCGGCTGCCGCCGCGACGAGCAATCCAATCAACCCGTACGAGACCGTCGACCTCAGGACGTCCTCAACAGTTAGGTAACCACGCCAATCCGGGTTCCCAGAGACGGCCATTATACCGAAGAGCGCAGCACCCAGGAAAAAGCCGACCCCCAGCCCAATGACCGCGACACGCCAATACCGCTTGACCATGCCCCGAGCATATCCGCGCACGGCGCGCAAACTCGGTATCGATCGGAGCCCGTGCGATGCCCGGCCCGTGCATTGGCGCCGTCGCCCGTAAGCCGGAGCATGACTGCCCCAGGACGACGGCCTCCTGATGGATTCCCCGGGCGGAGACCAGCGCGGTGCGAAGTCGCCCTTTCGCGGTCGCGTACCGTGACCGTGCTGTTGACGCAGTGATTTCGAACGCCTCGAAGAGCAGGTCGGGGTCGGTGACGTGCGGGAGGGCGGTGAGGGTTGCCATGATCCCCGATCCTCCCTTATCCGGCCGGAGGCGACCCCCACCGCATCAGCCACGCCAGGAGATAGGCACGGCTGTTGCCGTCGTCGATCCTCTCCTCCGGCAGGCTCTCGGCGTCCGCCAAGGCTGCGGATGCGGCCTCCCGGCCCTGCAACGCGGCGTACATCAGCAGGTAGTCCCCGAACATCACGTCGTACCGATCCGCGTCGACGCCGCCGGTCGGCAATGCGTCGGCGAGGTTTGCCTGCACCCGGTCGGGGTCGCCGCCGAGGTATCCGGCGACGGGGCTCATCGGCAGCACCAGGATGCCGAGCATGGCGCTGGGTTCGGCGCTGAACCAGGTGGCGTAGTCGCGCTTGCCGCCCCACACCAGCGAGGTGACGGTGTGTTCGAAGCCCTCATAGACCGGGTCAGCCAGGTCGAAGTCGGTCCAGTAGGCGCGGGAGGATGCCGCCTCGCTGGAGAGCATCCACTCGGCCTCGGTCGCCAGATCCGCCTGCCCGCTCACGTCGCCCCACAGGGCCAGGCCGTTCCACGCGGTCACGGCTTCGGAGCTGGATTCCTGGTTGTTGCCGTCGCCGAACGGCGAGGTGCCGCTGGCCCAGGAGTGGCCGGCGTAGGCGTCGAAAACCCGGCGGTCGGGGAAGAAGTCGCTGCCACCACTCGTGGCCAGGTCGGCGGCGAGCAGGTTCATCACCGGTGCCCAGCGCCCGACGGCCTCGGGGTCGTCGGCCGCAACCACCGCGGCGGCGTAGAAGAAGTAGCCGTAGTGGAAGTGGTGGTCGTTGAATTCCTCGGAGCCGAACGAGGTGGCCAGGCCCACAAGACCTTTGGCGTCCGGGTCGTAGACGAAGCAGCGCTCGGTGCCGTCGACGCACCCGTCCGGGTCCATCCACTGGTCCAATGCCTTGGTCAGTCGATCGGTCAGCTCTGTCACGGCATCGTCGACGCCCACCTGCCGGGCCACCTCGAGCAGGTTGGCGGCCCGGTAAAGGGACTTGCCGCCGAAGTAGGTGTCGGCGGCGAAGGTCTTCGTGGCCGCCACATCCGATCGCACCTGGTCGGCCAGGCGCTGACGTTCATCGTCGCCGAGCCCCGTGAGGTCCAGGGCACCCGACGGCGCGATCGTGGGCACAGACCAGGACAGCGTCGTGCCAAGGCACACCGAGAGCCTCCCATAGATGCTCGAGTATTCCCCTTCTCCGCAGTCGATGTCATCCGCGAGGCCCGCCAGTTGATGCGGCATCGCGGCGACCAGGGTGTCCCCGCCGTCACTGGTGTCGTAGTGGATGGTCGTGGTCGCTGATTCCGCATCGGTACGGTACTCGACGCTGGTGCCCACAACCGGGTGCACCGCTGCCTCGGCGAAGGTTTCGAGCTCGCCGCCTTCCGGCAGTGCGAACCAGGTGACGGATTGGCCGGCCTCGAGCGACAGGTCGGTGCCGGCTGAAAGCGTTCCAGCGCTGACCAGGCCGTAGGTGCTGCCGGCCACATCGGCCGTCCACACGCCATCCCCTGTCTCCGTGAAGGCGGTCGGCATCGACACGGCAACATCCGTCGCCGCCGTGAACGACACGAACGGTGAGCCTCGGGCGATCACCGTGCGGCCGAGCTCCGAACCATCGCTGGACTGGCTGACGGTGACCGACGCCTCATCGTATGCCGTCACCTCCTGATCCAGGTTGCCTTCGGATGCGCCGATGCGTACGCCGATCTGCCCGGTGAAGCCGCCGCGGATCACGTTGGTGTCAGCTGACACCTCCGGCAGTCCGAAGGCGAATCCACTGTCGGTGAGTTGGAACGACAGTGGCAATGGGAACACGGGCATGGACTCCTCACCGAACACCAGGCCGGAGAACCACCGGTTGGTCGGCGGGATGAGCCCGTCGGCCAGTCGCGCTGCCGGTAGGTCCTTCACGGTCCGTTGAGGCATGTCCTCGACGAGCGAGGAAACCTCGCTGGTGGGGAAGACGGCCGCCCCGGACGAGGCCGCTTTAGCCGTTGCCGGCGCCGAGGTCGGCGCGGGGGCATCCGTCGTGGTGCACGCCGCGAGGGCAACGACAGTCAGGACGGCAGCGGCCACGGTGATCGATATCTTCGGTGACTTGTGCATACTCATAGGCCGATCGTTTGAAGGAAGTTGAACAGGCCGTCGCTGGCGCCGGCGAGCGGGCCGTCGTCGCGCAGGGCGATCGTCGCCGTCACCGGCGTTCCGGGAGCGATGAGACCGTTCGAGGCACCGTCGACCAGGTCTGGACTGAGCACCTTGGCCGTGGTCTCCGCCTGGCCGTCCGTCGTCTGCACATCCAGGGCTTCCATGGTGCCGGCCATCCGGGTCTGATTGGGCAGCACGATGTCCACGGCAGCGCCGGGTTCGATTCTGGCGTAGTCGCCGCTGGTGAGCACGTAGTCTGCTGACACGAACAGGGAACCGGTCTTGTCGATGACGGCGAGCACCTGGCCGGCCTGAACGAACGAGCCTCGCTCGGTGCTGATGTCGGTGACGGTGCCGTCGACGGACGCGGTGAGGGTGAGCACCCCGTCGTCGGCCACCGAGTATGCGACGGTGTCCGCCGTCACCAGCCCCTCGGCGAGATCGGCCAGCAGGGTGGGACTGTGCAGTGTGAACAAGGGTTGGCCCGCCGTGACCTGGTCGCCATCGTCGACGAGTCGGTCCAGTACGGTTCCGCCGTAGTCGGATCCCACCGGATACTCGGCCGCTTGGATCGAGGCCGAAACGCTCATCACCTGCGCCTGCCGTTGATTGAAGATCAGCGTGAGCACGGCCACGATGCCGACGACCATGATGAGGCCGAAGAAGAGTTTGAATCGATTGGCCCAGGTCATGCGGGCACCACCTCTCGGGTCTGTCCGTGCGGGGAGGATACGGGTCGGCCTTCGGGTGCCGATCGCCGCCCCTGACATGCGACGCCGGGAGCGGGCCTGCCGTGCCCGGCGCGACTCGAACAGGGCCGTGACAACGAAGGTGCCGAGGATGAGGGTGTTCGTCACGTTCCAGGCCGTGGCCAGGGTGAGCGTGCCGATGCCGACATCACGCCAGATTGCAACCATCGAGGTCAGGAGGAGGAATACGAAGAACAGCACCTGGGGGATCATGAAGTCGAACGGCGACCGCACCCTGGATTTGTCGCCGGTGGCGCTCCAGTGCTGCTCTTTGCCTACGAGGACGTTGATCAGCGCTGCCACGTAGATGGGGAACGATGCTGTGGCGAGCATGAGAGTCTCCCAGCGGAACGAGCCCATCGTGTAGAACGCCAGCATCACCTGCATCAGATAAAAGCCCGCGTAGTACAGCAGCCAGGTCACCACGGTTGTGGAGATGTTCATCGGTTGCAGGTCGAAGAAGATTTCCAGTGGCGGCACCAGCAACAGCAGCAGGGGGCGATCCCGGTGAGGTAGAAGGATGCCGTCACCAGGTACTGCAGGCGCTGGTCGAAGGTGAGACTGCGGCGCCGGCTCAGCGGGTTGCTCTGAAACAGGATCTCGAAGCCGCCGGTAGCCCAGCGCAGCTGCTGCTTGGTGTACGCCTCCACGGTGTCTGGTGCATGCCCGGTCGCCAGCACCGTGGGGATGTAGATGGTCTTCCAGCCCCGCTCGTGCAGTTTGAGCGACGTCCAGAGTCTTCGGACTTGGAGTCGGTGTACATGCCACCAACGTCGTTGATGGAATCCCGGCGGAAGATAACGTTGGTTCCCACGCAGAACGCGGCGTTGAACCGGTTGCGTCCGGGTTGGATGAACCTGTAGAAAACGGCTTGCATGTATCCGGCGCCGCGCGAGATGACGTTGTGCAGGTTGCTGTAGGCCTGCGGGGTCTGCACGAAGGCGACCTTGTCATCGATGAAGAACGGCAGGGTCTCGATCAGGAACTCGCGTTTGGGCACGAAGTCAGCGTCGAAGATCACGAAGTACTCCGCCGTGCTCATCGTGAGCGCGCGATTGACGTTGCCCGCCTTGGCGCCGTTCGAGCTCAGCCGGCGGAGGTAGCGCCCGCCCAACTCCGCGGCAAGGTCACGTACGTCGTCTGAGCGGCCGTCATCGAGCACCCAGGTCAGGTGCTCGCCCTGCATCGCCCGCACTGCGGTAACAGTTGTCCGGATCACGTCGATGTCCTCGCCATAGGTGGTGACGAACACGTCGACGCTGGCCGGCTGGTCGCCCAGGTGCAGGGGCCACCGCTCTGGCCGGTCCGCCAAGCCATCCTTGGCAACGGATCGGGTGTGCACGAGGCTCGCCCGCGCCTGGTGGAAGTTGAATTCCCGTGGATCGCCCGACCCGGACAGAATCGTCCACATGGACAGCAGTGCCTGGAAGATCAGGATCGACTCGGCCAGGATGACCAGCGAATATGGCAACCAGTCTCCTCGACTGGCCGGGTTCAGCAGGAATGAAGAGTAGGCGAGGATGCCGATGGTGGCGATCAGCACCAGCATCACGAGCGACGGCGACTGGGCGTGGGCCGAGGCCGTTGGTCGGCGCGGGCGGATGCCGGTCGTCGCCTTGTGCGCGGGGATCCGGTGCATGGCTTCCGGTGGTACCACCGATTCCGGTGGAATGGGTGCGCCATCGCGGGGATGGAGGGTGGCCATCTGTCTCTCTTTCACTGCCGGATTCGGGTCCGGGATTCGCAAACGGGGTCTCGGGCGAGGTTCGCGGGGGTGTGCTGAACGTCGATAGTGCCCGGGAGCGCACGTGAAGGACCCATCTGGACAGGCAGGGAATGCTGACTGGAGGAGAATGGGTGGGCTTCGTCGGCCGTGGTTCGCAGGATCTATCGAGATCGGGATCCGAAACGGATCGGGATGAGGAAGCAACGACGAGGCACCACTGGGTCTGGGTGGCTGAGACAACGGGCGGGGAGGTCAAGTTCGACCGATCGTTGTGGCGGTTATAAGCACGCTAAGAGAAGATCAAGCGATCCGCAAAGTCGTTGCCGAAGATTTCTCGCTTTCGTAACAACACCGTAACCTCGCTATAGGCCGCCTGCCGACCGGCGCCGCTGCAGCATGGGGCAGATCGGACACCTCACCGGCGGCATCGGAGACCGGGTTCAGGCTGAAGCGGGACGCGCAGGCTTACCTCGACACCGTCGAGGTGTCGAAGCTCCAGGGGGCGTACATCGCGCCGAGCGACGGTCTCTCGCTCGTGAGTATTCTCGGAGCAGACTGGCTCGCGGCGCACAGGACGGCCGTCAAGCCCTCGACGTTTCACTCGGACGAGTCTGCTTGGCGTATCCACGTCAAGCCGAAGTGGGGAGCCCGTGCCGTCGGCTCGATCCGTCACACCGAGGTGCAGACCTGGATCTCGAAACTTGCCGCCGAACGCAGCCCCACGACTGTCTCCCGCGTGCATGGAGTGCTCGCCGTCATCCTCGATGGCGCGGTGAAGGACAAGCGGATCACGGTGAACCCGGCACGCGAACTCAAACTGCCCCGTAGGACCAGCGGCCGGCGCGCATACCTCTCGCACCAGCAGGTCGAGCGGCTGGCCGTGGAATCGAAATACCCCGACTTCGTCCGCTTTCTGGCGTACACCGGTCTCAGGTGGGGAGAGGCGACCGGGCTCAGGGTGAGGCATGTCGACCCGGCGACACGGCGCCTCCGGATCGAGGAGAACGCTGTCAGTGTGAACGGCTACGTTGTGGTCGGCACCCCGAAAACCCACGAGCGCCGCTCGGTCGTCTACCCGGCGTTCCTGGACAGCGCCATTGCGCTCGCGAGCCAGGGTAAGAGTGCCGACGCGCTGCTCTGGGGCGACGGCGTGATTCACCTGACCCAAGGCCACGCACACAAGGGTTGGTTCATGGGTGCCGTGATGCGTGTGTGTGCCGCCGAGCAGAAAGCAGCAGCCGAGGCCACGCGCCTCAAGCGGGAGGAGCCTCCGATCATGCCGCGGGTGACACCGCACGACCTGCGACACACGGCGGCATCACTCGCGATCAGCGCGGGCGCGAACGTCAAAGCGGTGCAGCGGATGCTCGGCCATGCTTCCGCCGCGATGACTCTCGATCGCTACGCCGACCTGTTCGAGGACGACCTGGACGGCGTCGCTGAGGCACTCGACGCAGCGCGCCGCGAACGACTCCAGCAGTAGCGCAGCGGTAACGGAACGTCTGCAAGCACCTGTTTTCTACTGTGAGCAAACGGGCGCTATATCCTCGTAAACCAGTCGATTCGGGGGTGTCGGGCGACGAGCTTTGGGTCGTGATATGGGTTCAAATCCCACCGGTACCGCCACAGGGTTGTTCCTGGAACTGGTTGATTCTGTTCCTAGAACTCGTCCCAAAACGAATGGCCTCCGAGATTTCGGAGGCCATTCGTCGTTACCGGGGTGGATTGTCCTCGTGGGGAGGCGTTTCCTGACGAGGATCCCCCGAAGGCAACGAGGGCCCCGGTCAAGTCACGTGAACGCCGACTGGAGCAACCTGCTTCGGCGTCGACGTGGTTCAGGCGCGCGCTACCGTGCGTGAGTGCGGGCGAAGGCGGATGCCGCGGCGACCTGCTCCGGCGCCGGCCGCACCCCGGTGTAGCGCTCGAACTGCTCCGCTGCCTGCAGAGCGATGACCTCGGCCCCCGTGATCACGGTCTTACCTGCCGCGCGCGCGGCCAGGATGAGCGGAGTCTCCGCGGGCAACGCCACCACGTCGAACACGCAGGTCGCGTCGGCGATCGCCTCGGCGGAATAGGACAGGTCGTTCGCCTCGGCACCGCCGGTCATGCCGATCGGGGTGACGTTCACGAGCAGAGGTGCTGTGAGACCGGTCGGCTCGGCCGCCCAGCGGTAGCCGAGCTCGGTGGCGAGAGTCCGGCCTCGGGCCTCGTTCCGGGCGATCAGGGTGCCATGCTCGAACCCGGAATCGCGGAAGGCCGCGGCGACGGCCTTCGCCATTCCGCCGCTGCCGCGGAGCAGGAACGGAGTGGTCGGGTCGAGGGCGCGCGCGCGGATCAGATCGGCGGCGGCGATGTAATCCGTGTTCGAGGCCCGCAGGCAACCGTTGTCGTTGACGATCGTATTGATCGACGCGATGGCGCTCGCCGAGTCATCCAACTCGTCGACCAGGGCGATGACATCTTCCTTGAAGGGCATCGACACGGAGCAGCCACGGATGCCCAACGCACGCACGCCGCCGATCGCGGCGGCAAGATTCGTCGTGGTGAACGCCTTGTAGATGAAATCGAGCCCCAGATCGGCGTACAGGTAATTGTGGAAACGCGTGCCGAAATTGCTGGGCCGGGCGGCCAGGGAGATGCACAGGCGGGTGTCTTTGTTGAGCAGGGGCTGCAGTGTCATGCGGTCAAGTTTAGGAGCGGAAGCGCCAGCGGAAGCCCGGGCGGGAGGAGCGGGCCCCAGACAGCCGGCGGTGGACTCCCGCACGATCAGCTCCGGTTGGAACTCGATCTGCTCGTGCACGAAATCGTCGCCGGCCGCTTCGCGCAGCAGCAGGTCGACGGCCGTGTGGCCGATCAGGGCGCTCGGCTGGCGGATCGAGGAGAGCGGCACGATGGCTGCCGCCGCGAAAGCGATGTCGTCGTAGCCGATAAGCGCCACGTCTTCGGGGACCCGCACATCGCCCAGCATGCTCAGGGCCTGCAGCACGCCGATGGCGAGCAGGTCGTTCGCCGCGAACACGGCGTCCGGCCGGTCGACCGGGTCGCGGGCGCGCAACTGCTCGCCCACGAAACGCCCCTGCAGCACCGAGAGGGACTCCGTGCTGATCACCTCGAGCGACACGTTCGGATGCTCCCGCACGGCCTGGCGCGCGCCCTCCAGCCGGTCGGCAACCTGACGGATGCTCTGCGGCCCACCCACGAACGCGATCCGGGTGCGCCCAATCGAGGCCAGGTGCTCCGCGGCGAGGTGCCCGCCGGCCACGTCGTCGACGGCCACGGAGGAGAAGCTGTGGTCGGCCGTCTGCCGGTCGACGAGAACGGTGGGGATGCCGCGGGCGCGCAGCCGCACGAGCCGGTCCCCGACCTCGCCGAGCGGTGAGATCAAGACGCCGTGCACACGCTGCTCTTCGAACAGGTCGAGGTAGGCACTCTCTCGGTCGATGTTCTCGTCGCTGTTGCCGAGGAGCAGGGTGAGACCCTCTTCGGCGGCCCGGTCCTCGGCGCCGCGCGCGACATCCGTGAAGAACGGGTTGGCGACGTCGAGCACGACAAGTCCGATGCTGCGGCTGCGGCCGGCCCGCAGTTGCCGGGCAGCGTCGTTGCGCACGAAGCCGAGGGCGGAGATTGCCGTCTGCACCCGCTCCACGGTTGCCGGGGAAACCTTGCCCGGCCGGTTGAGCACATTGGAGACGGTGCCGACCGACACCCCGGCGCGAGCCGCGACTTCGCGCACACTCACCGTTGCCATCGTCACCCTTTCGCCCTGCGCTTTGCTGCCCCTAGGTGAAGTGTAGATCACCGCGCCGCAGATTGAAACGAATCAATACACGAGACCCATTCGAAGTTTCGGTCGAATCTCATTTGGGGAATTGCACTTTTTCTGCTGTTGACGGATGCCCCAACCTCACCCTATATTCGCTGAATACATGTTCTCTGAAACGATTCACCCCTGCCGGTGCCGTTGAGGCATTCGGACCGGTCGTCGCCCTCGCAGTCGGGAACATCGAAATCCTCCCCGGTGAGATCCATGCCCTGGTCGGCGAGAATGGGTCCGGCAAGTCCACCCTCGTGAAAATCCTGGCCGGGCTCTACCGCCTCGACGCCGGTGAGTTCTAGGTCGACGGGCAGCCGGTGTCGTTCCGCACCGTGGCCGACAGCAAGTCCACCGGCATCTCCGTGATCTATCAGGAACGCACCCTGTTCCCCGACCTCACGGTAGCTGAGAACATCTTCATTGGGCGCCAGCCGAAAGGCCGGCTGCGCCTGATCAGCCGGGCCGCCATGCGCACGGCCGCCGCGACCTGTTCGACCAGCTCGGCGTGCGCATCGATCCCAACCGAGCGGCCGAGGGACTGTCGATCGCCGACCAGCGGATCATCGAGATCGCCAAGGCCATCTCCCAGGGCGCCACGGTGCTCGTCATGGATGAGCAGACCGCCGCGCTGTCGGACATCGAGGTGGAGCGCCTGTTCCAGGTTGCCCGCAACCTGCGGGCCCAGAGCGCGGGCATCCTCTTCATCTCGCACCGCTTCGACGAGGTGTTCGCCCTCTGCGACCGCATCACCGTGATGCGGGAGGTCGCCCCGGTGGGCGACACCGTGCTCTCCGTGAAGGGGCTCGGCCGCGCCGGCCTCTTCGCAGACGTGACCTTCGCCGTGGACGACCCCCGTTTTCTGGCACCCGGGGACATGCCGGCGCGCATCCGTTCCTACTGCGCCGAGCACGGCTTGCCGGTGCCGGGCACCCTGGTCGAACTCGTGCGCAGCAACGTCGAGAGCCTGGCGGCTGCCTATGCCGAGACCCTCCGGGTCGCGAGCGAGCTGTCGGGAAGGAGCATCCGCGCGGTGCATATCGTCGGCGGTGGGTCGCAGAACGACCTTCTCTGCCAGCTCACCGCGAACCGAACGGGGCTGACCGTGCTGGCCGGCCCCGTCGAGGCCACCGCGATCGGGAACGTGCTCGTGCAGGCCCGTGCCCAAGGTCTTGTGACCGGAAGCCTCGACAGCCTGCGCGCCCTGGTCGCCCAGGCCTCCGCCCCACGGCGCTACCGGCCCACGGCCTGACGTGCGCCGGTGCTACCTGCCTCGGGGCGGAGCCGCCCCGACTTCCTGCCGTGCGCCCCCAACCAATTCGACGGAGATTCTGCCAAAATCCGGCCATTCCCGCCGAGAACGGGCGGTCTAGAGCAAAATCTCCGTCGAATTCGTTCGGCGTCGGGCTGGACTGTCGCCCTCGGTCCGCGGTCGAGAATGGGCCAGGGTGGATGGCGCACAGGGGCGTCTACGTCCCGGGCCCGGGGTGGCGGTGCGCGAGGTACGCGTCGCAGAACGCCCGCAGGTAGTCGTCGAGCGTGCCGTCAAGGTGAGTGATGATGGTCGTTCCGCGCACGAGAATCGTGTCGCAGGTGAGCACCGACCCGTACGGTCCGTCAGTGGGCAGCGGCAAACACAACGAATCGGCTGTGTGCTCCTGCGTGAGCCGAGCGAACCGTTCGCTCGCCGCGGTGGGGTCCGCGCGGTGATGCGTGATCAGGATCGGGTCGATCGCGCGAGGCGGCCGCTCAGGCCCAGAGGCCGACGCTGAGCTGGAGGTGCGCGTGGCTGCCGAGCACCGCCTGCCCCATCGGGGCGATGGGAACCGGCAGCTGCCATTGCCCGTCGCTGGACTTGCCCGGTGCCCAGTCGAGCTGGTTGGGCAGCTCTGCCTGTTCGGCGATTCGACCGGCGAGGGTGCTGTTCCACTCCCAAGTCACGCTTCTGGCCGCGCCCTTGTCGTTCACCTCGATGTCGACGATGAGCGTGTCCTGCCAGTCCGCGATCTGCTCGAGGTGGTCCCCGAAACCGAGGATGCCGCCCGTCTCCTTGGGTGAGATGATCTTGAGGTTGAGGTTGAGGTTGAGGTTGAGGTCGAGGGCGTAGCGGCACTTACGCACGTTCTTCGGCTGCAGGAAGATTGTCATCAACGGGACCGGTGACAGGGGCCCGGCGATGCCCTTCTCCGTGGCGTTCAGATCGATCGGGCAATAATGATCGGCCGTCTGCTCATGAATAAGCACAGGCACGCCACGGATGGCCAGCCTCGCCTCGCCCTGCCAGATGCGGTCCTTGCGATCGAGCTCCACCCCGTGCAGGGCGACCTCCACCCGCAACCCGCCGAACAAGAAGCGGGAAAGGTTCTGGTACGTTTCCTCGGAGTTGACCAGGCCGTATCGACCCGAGTGGGAGCGATGGATGTAGGCACGCGCGCCACCGTAAACGTAGGCGTTGCGGATCGCGACGAGACCATCGCTCTGCACGCCCATGACCGCGGACGACAGCCCGGCGGCCACGGAATAGTCCCGTGAATTCGTGCCGACGATGCTGAGGATGCGGGAGGGAGGGAAGGAGCCCACCATGCGCCGGGGGTCCCACCGGCCCGTTTTCGGGTCGGTTTCCCGGGCAGGGTCGTGGGTGGCCGACAGCATGTACTCCTGCATGTGCCGGGGGAGAAGATATCGCTGCCCAGCGGGCCGAACCGGTCCATGAGCCAGCCCCCGATCGGCCCGCCGAGCTCGGGGGAGATTCCTCCATGCGGGGTCCCGATCGTGCAGAGTTTCGACACCGCTTCGGCGGGGTCGGCCAGTTCGCGCTGCAGGACGGTGCGGCAGATCAGCCCGCCCATGGAGTGGGCCACGAGGTAGACGGGTGGTCCGCCGCGCGTCTTGGCACGCACCAGATCGATGAAATCGACGGGACCCCTGGCCGCGCGGCCGATGTCGTACGATTTCGGCTCGCCCCCGAATGTGCCCGATGCGGCGTCGTAGAACCGGTAGATCCAGACGGAGTCCGGTTCCAGCGTGCCGGGATCGGCATTGATCAGGACGTTCTGCTGTCAGTAAAGCCTCACACATAAATGACGGGGTAGTGCTCGCTCATCGCGTCTTCATTCGCGCGTCACGTGTCACGACAGGAGGTCTTGGTGGCACGATTGGAGGCGTTCGACAAGCGGATGACGGTCCCGAACCGATTTCCGCGCTTACCCCACGCCGAAACCCGTCGATAAAGAGTTGAGAGGTGCAAGACGATGGACACAGAGCCGCGCGAAACCGCAAACACGACCATTAGCCTACTCCTGCGCCACGTGCGTGAGCGCGGTGGGGAGGGAGCCGTCATCGAGGTGCTCGCCCGGGCGGGCGTACAGCAGGATGCAAAGACTCTCCAGAACACGTCCGCGTGGGTCAGCTACGCCACCCGAATCCGGCTGTTCGAGGCCGCAACCGCGGTGCTCGGTGACCCGAACACCATGTTCACCGTGGGCACCGGTGCGGTCCGCGGTGACGTCCAGCCCGTGCTGGTGCAGCTCCTGAGTGTGTTCGCCTCACCTGGAGCAATTTTTCGCCAGCTGCCACGCATGGTGCCGAAGTTCACCACAACGTCGACGATGGATGCAGTCCGGGTCGGACAGACCAGCGCGACCGTGCGCTACCGCCTCCACGACGGCTATCGTCCGTCCCGACTCGACTGCCAATACGCCCAAGGACTGTTTTCGTCCGTGCCGGCCATTTTCGGACTCGCCCTTGCCCACATCAGCCACCCGCAGTGCCAATCGGACGGCTACCCGGCGTGCGAATACGTGCTGACCTGGTCAACGCGGGTGCGTTGGTGGTCGTGGCGCACGCGGAGTCGCTGGGTCGACGCATCCCTCGGCGTACTGCGCGACAAGGTGCGGGAGGTGCAACTGGCCGCGGCTGACCTCGTTAGCAGCGACGATGTCGACGAGGTGCTCGCCCGAATCGTCGATCGCGCCGCCTCCGCCGTGCTCGCGCCGTCGTACCTCCTCATCGTCGAACCTGCCGGGGGCGGCGCGCCGCTGGTCCGCCACCGAGGGCTTGGCGACGAACGTGGCGCCGATCTCGTGGCACGGATGCTGCGCGGCGAGCAACTGGGCGAGCGCGCGCTGGTCGTCGACATCGCCTCCAATCGCAGGATCCACGGGCATCTGGCCGCCGTGTTCACGGAGGGACACACCGCGATGCTAGGAGATCGGGCCCTGCTCGAGGCCTACGCCGGACACGCGGCCGCGGCCCTGGACCTGTTCACGGCGCTCGAGGAATCCCGCCGGGAGGGAGTTCGCACGGCCGCACTGCTCAACCTCGCCCACCAACTGGCGATCAGCGACAGCGTCGAGGCGATCGCGGAAGTCATCGCGTCGGCACTGGCGGCGATCGTCGGCAGTGACGCGGCATCCGTTCTCCTCTGGGACGCCGACCTTGGTGAGCTTCGCCCTGCCTCAGCCGTCGGTTTCGAGCCTGCCGATCGCGAATTCTTCATGCATACGACGCTGACTGTGGAGCAGACGCCGGAGCTTCTCGGCGTTCTCAGGCGGCAGGAACGCGTTCTGATCACGGCTGACGACGCCAGCCCGGCCCTGGCGGAGCTGCTCCGTGCCATCGGTTCACACAACGTGGTCGCCGTCCCCCTTCTCGCCGGGGATATGTTGATGGGCGTCGCGACGGCCTGCTGGGTTGCCCCCGTCGCGGCCGAGGTCCTGGCGGAGGCCATCACCCTGATCGAAGGTGTCAGCCACCAGGGAGAAACGGCCATGCAAAGGGCCCGGCTGCTCGAGACCGTGAGGCACCAATCCCAGCACGATGCCTTGACGGGCTTGCCCAACCGAGCGCTGTTCGCGCTGCTGCTCGACACCGCCCTGGCAGAGTGCCAGCCTCACAGCCGAACGGCGGTGCTGTTCTGCGACCTCGACAACTTCAAACGCGTCAACGACCGGCTGGGCCATCGCGCCGGGGACGAGCTGCTGCGGCAGGTCGCGGCTCGCCTGCGCGCCGAGGTTCGAACCAATGACACTATCGGCCGCCTCGGCGGCGACGAGTTCGCGGTGCTTGTCACCGATCTCGACGGCGAAGATTCGGCCATCGAGCTGGCCCACCGAGTAGTCGGCTGCCTGAATCCCCCTTTCCACCTGGCCGGCCAGCACGTGCGCATCTCCGCCAGTGTGGGTGTTGCCTCGCACAGTGGACAGGGGGGTCGCGGCGAGCAGCTCCTCGACGCGGCCGACGCCGGGATGTACGACGCAAAGAGAACGGGACGGAATCAGATCGCCGTCGCCCGCACCGAGGTGCCGAGCAGTGCATCATCGAACCCGGAATCACCGGGGGACACCGACACGTCACTGCTGGTCGAGCTGGCCCGTGCCGTCGAGGCAAACGAGATGAGGCTCTACTACCAACCTGTCGTGGACATCTCCCGTTTCGGCGAGGAGACGGTGGTGGGCGCGGAAGCCCTCATCCGCTGGGCGCACCCGCGACTGGGCGTTTTGGCCCCGGGCGCCTTCTTGCCGCTGGCGCAGGAACGCGGCCTCATCACCGAGATGGATCTGTGGGTGATCGCGACCGCGTGCCGGGACGTGGTCGAGTGGCCGCAGTTAGGCGCTCGGCCTCTAGGCGTCGCGGTCAACCTCGACGCCGCCACCCTTCTGGACTGCCGACTCGTGTCGACGGTTCGCACGGCTCTCAACCGCAACGACCTCGCACCGGAGCGACTCACCCTCGAGGTGGTGGAGAGCAGATCACTGGTCGACCTCCCCGGCATCGTCGAGCGCCTCGTGGAACTGCGCCGCCTGGGCATCCGCATTTCCCTGGACGATTTCGGCACCGGCTTCTCGACCCTGGCCTGGCTCAACACCCTTCCCGTCGACCAGATCAAGATCGACCGCAGCTTCATTCAGGACCTTCCCAACGCCTCCTCCGTCTCCCTCGTGCAGGGAATCCTGGCGCTGGCGTCGAAGCTCGACGTGGAGGTGATCGCCGAGGGGGTGGAGACCACGGAACAGCTCGACAGTCTCCGCACCAGCGGCGCCGTGCTCGCCCAGGGCTACCTGTTGGGCCGCCCGAGCGCGACCTGGGACCCGATGGCTGGAAGCGCGGTTGCGGCGGCCCGACGCGGGGCATAGCGCACGAGTCCGGGCGTGCTCGCCTCAGATCGCGGCCTGGCCGCCGTCGGCCGACAGGACGGCCAACTGGTTCATCCGTTCGGGGACACATCGCTCGCGATGACCCTGGCACCCTCGATGGCGAAACGGATGGCCGGGGCCCGGCCGATCCCGGACCCCGCGCCGGTCACGATGGCCGTCTGGCCCTGCAAACGGTACGGGGCGAATGCGGGTGCCATGGAATCCGAACGAGCTGGCGCTGATCGCCCTGCGGCTCTCCCGGGAGCGCGAATTCGATGCCTGCAGCGGGGCGGACGTCGCATCCGCTGCCGGGGTCAGCCGGCGCACCCTGTTCCGTCACGTCACGTCACGTCACGTCCAGGTCCGATGGCGGCACACGCCTTGTCGGCGGCGGCCGACGCGGCCCCGTTCTGGTGGGCCGAATTCAGCGTTGACGAACAGCAGGCGCTCGTCGGCCAGGTGATCGATCGGATCGGCCGTGCTCTGGGCGACTGAATGCAGTTGGCAGGCTCAGGCCAGCATGCTGCGCAGCATCCACGCCGTCTTCTCGTGCACGTCGAGGCGACGCACGAGCAGATCGGTGGAGACCTGGTCGGGCGCACCCTCGGCGAGGGGCAGCACCTCCCGGATGGTGCGGGCCGTGGCCTCGTGGGCGGCGACCAGACGACGGAGCATCTCCGGGGCATCCGGCAGGTCGGTGTCCTCGCGCACGACGGCGAGCTCGGTGAACTCACGGTAGGTGCCCGGCGCCGGGGTGCCCAGTGCACGGATGCGCTCGGCGATGTCGTCGACGGCCAGGGCCAGCTCGGTGTACTCGTCCATGAACATGGTGTGCAGAGAGTGGAACATGGGGCCCACGACGTTCCAGTGGTAGCTGTGAGTCTTGAGGTACAGGGTGTACGAGTCCGCCAGCACCCGGGACAGGCCGTGAACGATCTTCTCGAGCTGCTGATCCGGGATACCGATGTCGATTATCTGACTCACTGGTGACTCCTTAGGTCGTGTGGGTATTCACGCTACACACCCGGGGTGTGACGCCGCCGTGAGGACCGGTGGCCAACCGGAGTGACCGCGAACCCGGTCAGTCGATCCGGGCTACGGTGACCGCGATCTCGGTCACGACCGGGTTGCCGTTCTGGTCGAGCTGATCCGTGATCGCATCGTGCACGCGGCGGCTCACGTCGGTGGCCGCGAAGGGTGCGGCGACGCCGATCTTGACCGCGATCTTCAGGCCGCCCTCCTTCTCGGAGACGGAGACGGAGCTGGTCGACTGCGGCTTGCCGGTCACGGCTTCGACGGTGGTTGCGATCACCGAGGCGACCACGGTTGCCACGAGCGGGGCTGCCGAATACAGCGCATCCACGCCGGGGACTGCCAGCACCGCCCCGTCGAGTTGAGCGGTCAGCTGGGCCGGCGTCCCGGGGTCGGGCGGCGGCGCTTCAGGTGCAAGGGCGTCACTCATCGCTGCTCGCTTTCGCTTTCGCCGGCGGGGGTACGGGTTGGTACAGGTCGCGGATGGTGATGTCGACGGCCTCGACGGCGAGTTCCGTGTGCTGGCTAAGTGCGGTGTAAAGCGCCTCCCGGAGCTGCTCGGCGAGCGGTGGAATGTTCTTGCCCTCCAGAACCGTGGCATCCACGCGCACGGTGACGGGTGCGCCGGGCTCGCTGACCTCGCCGTCGAGGCGGCACCGGCCGACGATGATGTTCGGCACGCCGTCACCGGCGGCACGCAGAATTCCGCGCACCGCACCTTCGGTCACGCTCAGGCGAGCGGTGGTGGAGGGGTGGCTGATCGGGATGTCCCGGCCCGCGCGCGCCTCCAGATTGATGTGCTGCAGAATCGAGTTGACCCAGCTGTCCTCGCGCTCGGATTCGCGCTCCACGTCCTTCCGGAGCAGGGCGCGCTGCGTGCGCCTGAGCCGCTGCATGCCGCGCAGGGCGATCTCGCACTCGGGGAAGCCGTCGATGCTCGGGTCGGCCGGGGTGCGGTCCCGGTCGAGGTAGTCGCTCAGTTCTTCGAAGGTGTGGCCCGCGAGCTCGTCGGAGGGGTTCATCATCGCCATTCCTCCATCTCTTGGAGCAGAGTCTTCCGAGCTCGGGCGAGAAGCCCACGAACCGTTGAAACGGGAAGCTCCAGTTCCTCCGCGATCTCGCCGTAGCTGCATTCCGCGAGTTCTCGCAGCATCCAGCAGCGGCGCTGGTCCTCCGGCAGATCGCCGAGGACACGCGTCAGGGCTTCGGTTTGAGACTCCACCTCCACCAGTCTATGGGGGGAGTGACTCTCCGGTGCCGGGGCGTCGGTGAGATCGACGTTGAGGTGCGGACGCCGGGCACGCAGCCGGTCGACGCTTTTCCGGCTCACGATCCGCATCAACCAGCTCCTGACGGCGGCGCCGTTGTCGAGGGTGGGCAGCTGCTGCCAGGCGGTGATGAAGGACTCCTGAACGACGTCGTCCATCTCGTCATTTGATCCCAGGACCCGGCTGGCATACACCCGCATCAGCGGGCCGTAGCGACGCACGAGCACCTCGAACGCCCGAATGTCCCCGTCGGCGGCGCGGTCGGCCAGGGTCTGGTCGGTGAATGACTCAAGCGGAGATGCGAGCGGTGCCCGGGTTGGGGTCGTTGGCATCATTCCTCTACCCTCTCACCCGCCGTGTCCAAAAATTATTTGACAAATCCGTGTGACAAATATGCCACAACACACGTCGTATTACTGACAGCCTCTGTCAGCCGCAGACCGGAAGGATTCCCGATGTTCCACTCACCCGCCGTCGACGACAGCATATCCGCCGGTGCCGTCATGCCCACGTTCGATGCGTTGCTCGTCGGTCCGGCCGATGATGATGATGGCGCCGGGGACTCGACGGCTGCGACCGCATACGTCTGGGGCACGCGCGCCTGGCTGCCACCGACGCAACACCACTGGAAAGGGAAGACGCTATGAGTGCATCCGACAAGATCGAAAACGCCGCCCAGGACTTCAAGGGCAAGGCCACTGAGGCCGTGGGCAAGGCCACCAAGGATGATTCCAAGGTTGCCGACGGCAAGGCCGAGCAGTCTTCGGCGAGTGTGAAGAAGGCCGGCGAAAACGTCAAGGACGCTTTCAAGCACTGAGTTCTTCACGCACAGAGCGTCAGATCCAGTCGTTGCGCTTGAACAGCACGTAGAGCAGCGCCGAGAGCCCCACGATCAGCGCGGCCGAGCTGTAATAGCCCAACGGCTGGGCGAAGCCGGGGTAGGGCACGTTCTGGCCGTAGAAGCCCGTGATGGCTGTGGGCACGGCGATGATGGCCGCGTAACCGGTCACCTTCTTCGTGATCACGTTGAGCCGGTTGCCTTGAATCGCCAGATTCGCCTCAAGGATGGCGGTGGCCTGGTCACGCAGGCTCTCCGTCCATTCCATGACGCGCAGCACATGGTCGTACACGTCCTGGAAATAGGGACCCATCTCGTCCCGCAGCAGGTGCAGATCGCGCCGCAGCAGCGTGTTCACGACCTCGCGCATGGGAAGGATGACCCGGCGTAACGTCACGAGACTCTTGCGCAGTTCGAAGGAGGCCCTCTGCACCGCTTCCTGCTTGGTGCCCGGCAGGAAGAGTTGGTCCTCGAGTTCTTCGACTTGGTCGTCCAGTGCTTCAACGGCGTCGAAATAGCCGTCGACGAGGTGGTCGAGCAGCCCGTGCAGGAGGAAGGCCACTCCGTTCCGGGCCAGATCGGAGGCCGAATCCCAGCGGGCCACGACGGCCTCCAGGTCGAAGCCTTCAGTGTGCACGGTCACCAAGGCCCGGTCGGTGATGAACGCCGCGATCTCGTGAGTGGTGACCTGAGCGGTCGCCACGCCGTATTCGGCCGAGTACGCGGACAGGAACAGGTGGTCGGGGTAGCGGTCGAGCTTGGGCCTCTGCCGCAGCGTCAGGGCGTCTTCGACCGCCAGCTCGTGCAGGCCCAGCTCGCCCGCGAGGCTGACGAGATCCTCTTCGCCGGGATCGGCGAGGTCCACCCAGACGACGGCGCCGGACAGGGCGAGGTGCTCAGACACCTCGGTGAGCGGGAAATCCTCGTCGACGAGAGAGCCGTCGCGGTAGCAGCGGGTACGGGGTGTGGGCACACTCCAGTCAAGCCCGATCTCGACCGATCGAATAGGTCAGCGCGCGGGGGGCTCCCAGGCGGCGACGGATGTGACGGTGTCGAGCACCTGCGTGCGTCCGGCATCCGTCAGCTCGATGCGGAGGCTCGGTGAGTCCAGCGTCATGGCCACGGTGAGTCGCGCGATGGCGTCTGTACCGGTCCAGAGGAGTTCGAGTCGGTCGTCGCCGATGGCCGTCCAGGAGAAGTCGCCGTCGAAGGCCGGGTGCGTGCTGCGGATGCGGGTCAGGCCGAGCTGGGCCCGGGTCACGTCGGTCGCGAGGGCCCGTTCGACCTCCTCCGCCGTGTAAACGTGGCGGTTGACGTCGCGTCCGTTGCCGGTGCGCTCGAAGAGTTCGGTGTCGTCGAGGCCGCCGAGCAGTCCCACGTAGTACACCTGCGGTCGGCCGGGCAAGAAGTGCTGCACGGCGCGGGCCAGAAGATAGGGCACTTCCTCGCCGCCGAGGACGCTGTAGAACGTCGCGTTGATCTGGTGCGGCAGCGTGAACCACTCGGGCACGACGGATGCGATGGAGGAGTGGCCGTGTGTGGCACGCTCCGCCCGCGCGAAGATGTCGATCATCTCGGCCTGGGTCAGCAGGCCCGGCTTGTCGCCGATCGGGCCCGCGTCGATGACGCCGATACCGTCGTGAGTGTCGAGCACGGTGATGGCGTTCGCGGGGCGGATCTTGAGCCAGTCCGCGAGGCGGTCAACGGTTCCGGTGCCGAGCGAATGTAGAAGCAGAGGCGCCAGCGCGAAGTCGTAGACGCGGTCGACCAGCGGGGCGATCGCGAGCTGCTGGCTGTAGTGCGCGTGCACCTCGACCAGCACCTCGAGGCTCTCCTCGTGGGCCATGGCCACGACCGTGCGGGCGAACTCGAGGGTCTGCTCGGTCATGAAGCTGTCGGTTCCGGGGGTCTTCACGGCGTAGCCGACGGCGTCGAGCCGCACCGTTGTGACGCCGCCGGCGGCCAGCGTCTGCAACACCCGACGCAGATAGGCGAGGGCCGCGGGGTGGTTCACGTCCAGGTCGACCTGGGTGGGCATGAAGGTCGTCCAGACGAGGTGACGGCTGCCGTCGGCGCCCTGGTAGGCGGTGAAGGGGAGTCCGGGTCGCGGCCGGTAGAACGCCGTGATGTCCTTCTCGGTGCCGCCGTTCGGAAACACGGTGTCGAAGGTGAGAAACATGCCCTCGGAGGTGGAGGCGGTGCCGCGGGCCAGCCAGTCGATGAACTCGACCGACGAGGAGGAGACGTGGTTGACGATGAGGTCCGCGGTGAGCCCGCGCGTGCCGGCGAGGCTGCGCATGTCGTTCCAGGTGCCCAGTCGGGCATCGACCGCGGCGTGGTCGATCGGGTCGAAGCCGGCATCCGCGCCGTCGAAGGGAACGTAGAACGGCAGCACGTGCACGCTGCCGAAGGCCCTCAGCGGGCCGTCGAGCAGCGTCTGCAGATTGTGGATGGTGCCGCCCAAGCGGTCGGCGTAGACGAGCAGCTCGATTGTGGTCATGTTCAACTCCGGTTCGACTCGGCGCGGCAGCGAACAGCACCGATTCAGAAGTTACGGCACCCGGTGGGCCAGGGCAATTCCGGCGGTCCTTCCGGCGCCTCCCTCTCGGTGGTCGAGTGTGCTTGACCCTGGAGACCCAACCCGGCCAGGGACCCCGTGACGTTGGTCGAATCAGTCGAGCCCAGGGCCCAGTACCCCTATACTCGTCGTCCCGGGTTACGTTCTTCCGTTCGATGGTGTCCGTCATGCGGGTGCGGGTGTCGGTGCGGCTGTCGGTGCGGCTGTCGGTGTCGGTGTGGGTGTGGGTGCGGGATTTGGTCGTGTTTCGCCCTGTGCGGGGCCCGGTTTCGAGCCGGGGTGGTGCCATGATCTGTACGGCTCCGCGCAGCATGCGGATGGCCCGGCGCTCCGCGTGGGTAAAGCACGCTCCGGTGCGCCCCGGGCGATGATGCGTCCGCCGTCCTTGATCACGGCTTTCCGTTGGCCGCCGTTGCTGATCAGGTCTCTGACGGCGAGCGCGTCGGGCCTGGACCGGTCGGCGACCTCGGCCGCTGCCGCCACCCGAACCGCGTCCACCCGTCTCCCGTGAACCTCGACCGCCGCGGTCACCTGCAGCAGGCCGTCGTCGTCGCCGCCGAAGCCGCGCACCGCCGAACACCGCAGAGACTCCCCACGCCCCACCGCGAGAGCCTGCCACTCAGCGACCGCCCGGGCTGCCGCGGACGGGCCGGGCACGGCAACCGCTTCGAAGCTTTCCCAGAGGTTGATCACAAACAAAAGGTTAACAAAATTGGAACAAAGAAACGAGGGTCTCTCCTGTTGTGGATGAGTCTTATTCGAAATCTCTGTTCAATTTGACCGTTACGCTTCGATGAACGAATCCTGACGGCTGTGGGCGATGATAGATCGCGAATTGGGGGTTTCGGGGCGGTTGTTCCTGGTGCCGACGTAGACGAGCAGTGGACCGCTACGCGGGATCACCGTGCGTTCCAAACGCCGTGTGCCCGAACGCCGTGTGCCCGAACGCCGTGTGCCCGAACGCCCTGTGCCCGAACGCCCTGCTCCGAGTCCGAGGCCGTGCGGCAACGCCGNCGTGGGTGTTGCGGAGCGCCTTAACGGCCGCACGCCGCTTCCTGTCTAGGTTTCTGACTGTCTAGGAACAGAAACTCAAGGGGCAGGAAAACGGCGTGCGGTCTCTAACTTTATGGCGGACTTTGCTGGGTGTCGATAAGACGGTCGTTGAGGACCTGAATCTGGACCCGGCGGCGGGTGTTTTGGTGGCCTCGGTGCGGCCGACGGGGTCGGCGCGGCACCGGTGCGGGGTCTGCCTGAAACGTTGCCCACGCTACGACGACGGAGCAGGCCGCCGCCGGTGGCGGGGATTGGATTTCGGCTCGACCCGGGTCTTTCTGGAGGCGGATGCCCCGCGGGTGTCGTGCCGGGAGCACGGGGTGATCGTGGCCGCGGTCCCGTGGGCCAGGCACCAGGCCGGCCACACGCATCACTTTGACTCT
>NZ_PJJV01000023.1:0-4425 GCF_002929655.1 Cryobacterium sp. M23 | reverse complement strand
CTGATCTAGTTAGTACTAGCGAAGGGATGTCGCGCAAATGCGCACGCCAGAAGAACTTATTTCATTCACCTGTTCAGCGCTCGACGAGGTGCGGTCCCACCCGCCCCTCGTGCAGTGTCTCACCAATAGCGTCGTGGTGAACTTCACCGCTAACGTGCTGCTGTCGCTCGGTGCGGCGCCCGCGATGGTCGACCTTCCGGGCGAGGCGGACGCGTTCGCGCGGATCGCATCTGGGCTGCTCGTCAATCTCGGCACGCCCACCGCCGAACAACGCGACGCGATGGTCGAGGCCGTCACAGCCGCGAACGATGCTGGAACACCGTGGGTGCTCGACCCCGTTGCCGTCGGTTTCCTGCCCGTGCGCACGCCGCTGGCCTTCGCCCTTCGCGACCTGCGACCCACGGTGGTGCGCGGAAACGCGTCGGAGATAATCGCGCTGGCGGGCGCCGGATCCGGCGGCCGCGGGGTGGATTCATCCGACGAGGTGGATGCCGCCCTGGCCGCAGCGTACGCGCTGGCCGGGATGACCGGTGGGGTGATCGCCGTCTCCGGGCCTGTCGACATCATCACGGATGGCCGTGAGTTGGTGCGCATCGACAACGGGCATCCGTTGCTCACCCGCGTCACCGGCGGGGGCTGCGCCCTCGGCGCGGTCATGGCCGCGTTCGCCGCGGTCGACGCCGACAGGTTCGTCACCACGGTGGCCGCGGCCACGGTGTACACCGTCGCGGCCGAGCTCGCGGCAGAGTCCGCCGCTGGTTCGGGCAGCTTCGCTGTCGCCTTTGTGGACGCCCTGTCCACCGTCAACGCGCGGGACATCGCACGCCGGGCGGTGCTCCGATGAACCTCGACCTGTCGCTATACCTGGTGACCGACTCGGGGCAGGCCGCGGCGGCCGGGCGCAGCATCGTGGACGTGGTGCGGCACGCCGTTGCCGGAGGCGTGAGCGCCGTGCAGGTGCGTGAGAAGGAGACCGCCGGGCGGGAGTTCCTCGACACCGTGCTGCGCATCGCGGATGTGCTGCCCGACACCGTGGCGCTGATCGTGAACGACAGGGTCGACGTGTTCCTGGCCGCCCGTGCCGCCGGGCGCCGGCTGACCGGGGTGCACGTCGGGCAATCCGACCTGCCCGTCGGCGCGGTGCGCGACCTCGTCGGGGGTGACGCGATGATCGGGCTTAGCGCATCGACGGATGCCCAGCTGCGCCGCGCGGCCGAGGATCCTGCCCTGATCGACTACGTCGGCATCGGCGCACTGCACGCCACACGCACCAAGAGTGACGCGCCCCCTGCCCTGGGGCTGGCCGAGTTCGCTCGCTTGGTCGGGGTCAGCACGTTGCCGGTCGTGGCCATCGGGGGGATTGGCCTGCGCGACCTGGCCGCCCTCCGTGAGTGCGGGGCGGCGGGCGTCGCCGTGGTGTCGGCGATCTGTGCGGCGCCGCACCCCGAGCAGGCCGCCCGCGAATTGCGGGCAGCCTGGGGCGTGACGGCATGACCGGCGCATCCCCTCGCATTGCCCGCGTGCTGAGCATTGCTGGTACCGACCCGACCGGCGGAGCGGGCATCCAGGCCGACCTCAAGAGCATTGCGGCGAACGGGGGCTACGGCATGGCCGTGGTGACCGCACTGGTTGCGCAGAACACCCACGGTGTGCGCGCGGTGCACGTGCCGCCGGTCTCGTTCCTGCGCGAGCAGCTGCACGCCGTGAGTGACGACGTCGAGATCGATGCCGTCAAGATCGGGATGCTGGCCGACGTGCACGTTTCCCGCACCGTGAGCGAGTGGCTCGGCCAAGTGAAGCCCAGGCTCGTGGTGCTCGACCCGGTGATGATCGCCACTAGCGGCGACCGCCTGCTCACCGAGGATGCTGAGGAGGCTCTGCGCGATCTGCTGAGCGTCGTGCACCTGGTGACGCCCAACATCCCGGAGCTGGCCATCCTTGTCGGTGTTCCTGTGGCGACGAGCTGGTCGGCGGTGCTGCGCCAGGCGCAGCACGTCGCCGAGACGTACGGGGTCCTCGTGCTGGCCAAGGGCGGACACCTCGCCGGTGACCTCGTACCAGACGCCCTCGTCGACGCCCACACCGTGCGGGAGTTTCCCGGGCTGCGGATCGACACCCCGAACACTCACGGAACCGGGTGTTCTTTCTCCTCCGCTGTCGCGACCCGGGTAGCGGCTCGGGCCGGCACGGCGGGGCCGAGCCTGGCAGATTGGGGGGACGCGGTAGCCGAGGCGAAACTATGGTTGACCGAGAGCATCGCCCACTCTGGCGACCTGCAGGTCGGCTCTGGCCACGGACCGATCCAGCATTTTGCCGGCCTGTGGCAGCGCGGCGGCCTGCACACCAGCCCCAGCCCGGCCCAGGTCGCCGAGGAATGGTGGCACGACATCCGTGACATCCGCACCGACACCGACGAGCTGCCGTTCATCCGAGCGCTCGGGGACGGCTCCCTGAACCGGGACGCCTTCATCTGGTACCTCGCCCAGGATGCCCTGTACCTGCGCGACTACGCCCGGATGCTGGCCGTCGCGAGCCGGCTCGCCCCGACCGCCACCGAGCAGGCGTTCTGGGCGGCCAGCGCGCACGGCGCGATCGCCGCCGAACTCGACCTGCACTCCAGCTGGATCGCCGAAGAGACCCTGGCCGGCGTGCAGCCCAGCGAGACGACAACGGCCTACCTCAACCACCTGTCGACCGCTGGCGCGAGCGGCGACTACGGCGTCCTCGCCGCGGCGCTGCTGCCGTGCTTCTGGATGTACCAGGATGTCGGCACGCGGCTGCATCCGCTCTCGCACGACGCGCATCCGTACCGCAGCTGGCTGGACACCTACGCGGATGAGGAGTTCGCCGCTTCCACCGCACGTGCGATCAAGATTGTCACCGCCGCGGCCGCAGCAGCGGCTGAACCGGCCCGGCACCGCATGGCCCAGGCGTTCCGCGCCTCGGCCGCGCACGAGCGAGAATTCTTCGCCGCGCCCCTGACCAACCCCCGGTAGGAGTGCAGGTTCCTCCGTTCGCCCCGTTACTTTCTTCGTATCCCTTGATCGTGTAGTTATGTGAGGGTGTTGGGCTCGAGCAGCTTCTTCATCCCCGGCCGCTCAATCGCGGTCTTACTCCCGGACGTGACATCGGCGAACACATCTCGCTTCTGCACCCCGGCGGCGATAAGCGCATCCAGCTGGAGTTGAGCGTCCTGGCTCGAAGTGCTGATGCGGGTGTAGCCGAGCAATCTCATACGCTCCATTTTGCCTCGAAAAACCCCAACCAGAACGGTGAGATATGAACTGTGATGAGATGACTTTCTGAGACGTTCAGTCACCCCGAGATCTAGCGGGAAGTGACGAGCAAGATCCAGGCTCGCTTGGTGTCTTGGAAAGCTGTACTTTTTCGAGACGTTCCGCGTCGCGCTCAGGGACCGGTAAACGGGCGCTGGATGCTGTTGAAGGTCTGGCGAAGCCGGCCCAGGTTTCGTCGCCCTATGTCCAAGCAGCGCGGTGTCTGTATTCCGCGAACGTTCGCTGTGAGCCGCGGTTACCATGACGGTATGCAACCGAAGCAGCCACAGTCGTTTGATTCCCGCCTCATCCCATGGGAGACGGTTCACGACGACGGCACGAAGTCCGCAACACTCGTCGGCTCTCGTGAGCCAGGGCACATGTTCACCTACGCGTTTTTTATCCCCGCGGGCGTATTCGACGCCCCGCACCACCACATCGCCGACGCGCACCTGCACGTGGCCTCCGGCGAACTCATGCTCGGATACGGCACCTCTTTCATCAAGGGAGACGCGGATCGCTTCCCGGCGGGGTCGTTCTTGTTTGTGCCAGCTCACGCGATCCATTTCGATGGGGCCGAAGAGGACACTGTACTGATCGGAACAGCGACCGGGCCATGGAACACGCAGTACTGGTCCTGAGAGCAACGGTTGCGACCGTTGAGCACCTGCCGCATCAAGACCCTATCGTCGCATTTAGAGACGGGCAGAGTAGACATACGCCGGTCGATGAGGCGATCCGTGCGACCGGCGGAACGGTCTGATCACCACTGTTGAAGGATCGGCTTACGTGCGTTGGGGTGACGTTCAGCGCTGCGAAAAGGCCGCCATTTGGCGCCGCGATTCACATTCGAGACCGTCCCATTCCCGGATGCCCCACCCGAGAAAATGCCCGGTAAAGGGGGGATAAACGGTACCCGACAGAAGCATGACCTGCATGCTTATCGGCTACGCACGCGTATCCACCAACGACCAAGACCTCACCGCCCAAAAGCACGCCATCGCCACCCTCGGCGTCTCACTCCAAAAGACGTTTACCGATCAGGGCTTTACCGGAACTAACCGGGCCTGGCCAGGTCTTCGCGAAGCGTTAGCCGCCTGCCGAGCCGGCGATACCCTCGTCGTGACCAAGCTCGACCGGCTGGCACGGT
>NZ_PJJV01000061.1:0-63508 GCF_002929655.1 Cryobacterium sp. M23 | reverse complement strand
ATCATCACAGCTGCGGCCCTCGCCAAGGCTCAGTTCCGTGAAGGATTAGGACCCTTTCGGATAAGTCCAGTTCCCGCTTGTACTGTACCTACTCGCATATTCAGCAAATAGGTCTCCCGCTAAATTGTCATGTCTCATCCAAGTTAGGGCAGTCTCATTTCAGCTGGCTCGTCTGATCGTCGACGAAGGATGGAGCGTTTCGTCAGCCGCGAAGATGTTCCGGGTCTCGTAGCCGACCGCGAAACGGTGGGCCGACCGATTCGCCCAGCACGGCGTAGCCGGGATGCAGGATCGCTCCTCCCGGCCGCTGCGCTCACCGAACAAGACCCCCGAAGTGCTCAAACGCAAGATCATCGCGTTGCGGTGGCGCAAGCGGATGGGGCCGGTTCAGATCGCCGGCCTGCTGGGGCTTGCCCCCTCGACCGTGCACGCTGTCCTCGTGCGGTGTCGGGTCAACCGGTTGTCGTTCATCACGAGAGTCACGGGTGAGCCCGTGCACCGTTACGAGCACTCTTACCCGGGCTCGATGATCCATGTCGATGTGACCAAATTCGGCAACATCCCCGACGGTGGCGGCCACCGCTACGTCGGACGCCAACAGGGCGGCGCGAACCGGGCGGCGACTTCCCGGCGCACCGGACTTCGGGCAGCTAACCGCACGGCCCGGCTGGGCACCTCGTTCGTGCATACCGTCATCGATGACAACTCCCGCGTCGCCTATGCGGAGATCTGCGCTGACGAGAAAGCAGACACCGCCATCGGGGTGTTGCGACGCGCGGTGGCCTGGTTCGCTGAACGCGGAGTGGTCGTCGAACGGGTGCTGTCCGACAACGGGTCCGCCTACAAGTCCCACGCCTGGCGAGACGCTTGCAACGAGCTCGGAATCAAGACGAAGAAGACGCGCCCTTACCGGCCTCAGACCAACGGGAAGATCGAACGCTTCCACCGCACCCTCGGCGGCGGCTGGGCCTACGGACGCTTCTACACCTCAGACACCGAACGCCGCGCAGCTCTGGAGCCCTGGCTGCACTACTACAATCACCACAGACTCCACTCAGCAATCGGAAACAAACCACCCCACAGCCGCTTAACCAACCTCCCTGGGCATTACATCTAGGCCGTCTTCAAATTAGAGCAAAAGTCCAGCAACGCGAGCTAGCGTGAGGGTGGGAGTTGCGCTCGGTGCGTACCGTCCTTGTGCCCGGAAAGGCCGTTCTCATGCCAGACAACACCGTCACTGGTCGCCGCATTTCTACCTCCGTCCTCGTCATCGGGACCGGGGGTTCCGGACTGCGCGCCGCAATCGAACTCTCCGAGCGCGGAGTTGACGTTCTCGCCGTCGGCAAACGTCCCAAGAACGACGCACACACGTCGTTGGCGGCTGGCGGGATCAATGCGGCCCTGGCCACGATGGATGCCGAAGACAGTTGGCAACAGCACGCAGCCGACACCATTCAGGAGAGCTACTTTCTCGCCAACCCACACACGGCCGAGATTGTGACGAAGAACGCTGGCCGAGGCATCCAGGATCTCGAGCGCTGGGGTATGCCGTTCGCGCGCGAGGCTGATGGTCGTATCAGCCAGCGCTATTTCGGAGCCCATAAGTACCGTCGGACCGCGTTCGCGGGCGACTACACGGGACTCGAGATCCAGCGTACCCTGGTCGCCCGAGCCGCTCAGCTCGAGGTTCCCATCCTGGATTCGGTGTACATAACCCGCATCCTGGTGCGCGACAACGTGGTGTTCGGCGCGTACGGCTTCGATCTACGCGACGGCAGCCGGGTGACGATCATCGCAGACGCGGTCATCATCGCCGCTGGCGGACATAACCGCATCTGGCGTCGCACCTCCAGCCGGCGGGACGAGAACACGGGCGACTCCTTCAAGCTGGCGGTGGATGCCGGCGGCCGACTGCGCGACGCAGAGCTGGTCCAGTTCCACCCGAGTGGCATCCTCGAGCCGGAGAATGCCGCGGGCACCCTGATCAGCGAGGCCGCCAGGGGCGAGGGCGGGGTGCTGCGAAACGTACTCGGCGAGCGGTTCATGGCCAACTACGACCCTGAGCGCATGGAGCTGTCGACCCGCGACAGGGTCGCGCTGGCCGCATACACCGAGATCAAGGAGGGACGCGGCACCGCGAAGGGCGGCGTGCTGCTCGACATCTCCCACCTGCCCCGCGAGACGATCATGACGCGCCTGCCTCGCGTCTACCAGACCATGCTGGAACTGCAGGTGCTGGATGTCACCACCACTGCCATCGAGATCGCCCCGACCGCGCACTACTCCATGGGCGGCGTGTGGGTGCGACCGGACGACCACTCCACCGATGTCGTGGGGATGTACGCGATCGGCGAGGCCTCCAGCGGGCTGCACGGAGCCAATCGGCTGGGCGGAAACTCGCTCATCGAGCTCCTCGTCTTCGGCCGGATCGTCGGTCAGGCTGCAGCGGAATACAGCGCAGGCATCACCTCCCAGAACCGATCACAAGAAGCAATCGACGCCGCGGAACGCGAGGTGACCGACACTCTTGCCTCGGACGGAGAAGAGAATGTGCGAGCCCTGCAGCGAGACATCCGCAACACCATGACCGACTTCGGTGGAGTCGTACGCGACGAGGCGGGGCTGCTCGAGGGCCTACGCCAGCTGGACGAACTCGACGATCGCCAGAAACGAATCGGCGTGCATCCGGATGTCGCCGGCTTCTCCGGCCTCGCGCATGCCTTCGACCTGCGCGCCTCCCTCATGGCCGCCCGAGCAACCCTGGCCTGCGCTCTGGAGCGCCGGGAGAGCCGCGGTGCTCACAACAGAAGCGATTACCCGGACATGGACCCCGCCCTGCAGGTGAACCTGGTGTGGTCGGCCGATGGCTCGATCGCCCATGAGCAGATCCCGCCGGTTCCCGCCGAGATCGCGGCACTGATGGAAAACGTCAGCCAGGCCGGCAAGTTGCTCGAATAACGGCAGGGCCAGCGCGACTAGGTGTACTGCCCAGGGAGGTTGGTTGGGTTTGTGTGGTGACACGCCCTGATCTTCGGGCGTGAAGAAGGCCTCCGGTTGTGAAGTGGAGATGTTCAAGTGCCCGCTTCACAAGACCGGAGGCCTTCGTGTCCCACGCTAATGCTGAACTGATCCCGCGCGCCCGTTTGCGGCTGGCTCGTTTCATCGTCGACGAAGGACCGCGCGTACCTGCCCCGCAGCACCGCCGACACCCGACAGGCCTCGCTGGCGGCCATTGGCGCGAAGCCGGTCTTCGACTACGACAAGGACGAACAAGGCCAGACCACCTTCTACGAGGACCTCATCCAGGGTGGCGGCCAGTGGTATGTGCACTACATGCCCCAGGACCTTATCCACGCCCTCGACCTGTACCGAAAGGACCGCAAGGCAGCCGACACCGGCGTGCCGGTCGACGAGGAGACGCCCGAAGACGACGAAATACTCTCCAGCGACTCAAACCCCGTGCGTCAAGCCAAAGAACTGAGAGACCAGCGAATCGCCGAGCGTGAGAAGTACCGCGCCAAGCCCAAGGGCAAGTGGCGGCCCGACGGGTCCCGCCAATATCTCTATCCTGACCCCAAGAACTACGATAATTTGGCCTTTGACCACAAGACCGGTGAACTCATCGAGCCCATCCGCAAAAAGACCATCGTGGTACCCGCCGGAAAAAACCCCGCCAAGGACAAAGCCCTCAAATACGGGCAGACCTACCCCCACAAGAGCCCGACATGGAAGGGCTACTACGCCCTGCGCAACACCGTCGAAAGCCAGAACGCCTTCATCAAAGACTCTGCGACCGAAGACATCGCCTGCCCCATGAAACGACGCGCCCGCGGCAACACCTTCGCATCGCTGGCCGTGACACTCGCACTCGTCTCAGCCAACATCCGAAAGATTCTGACGTTCATCCAGAGCGAACTCGCCCGAGTGCCGCTCACCTCGAAGAACAAGTCCTTCGCGAGCACGTATTACTCCAGCACGGAGATGGCTGCGGCAACACTACCTACCAACAACGCGCCACCACCTCCACCGCCACCCAGCTAGGTCGCCCAGCAGTCAACAATTCCGTATCTGCAGTACAAGTCGATTCGCCCTGCCAAAAACAGGGCGTATCGCTGTTTAAGCAACGACCACGCTCCGAACACGACGTATTTCGGGGCGAACACCCTCAGAAACAGCGCATTAAAGCAAGAATTTCATGAACTAATCGCCGGAATTACGTGAATTCCTCAGCGCGGAGACGGTGGGATTTGAACCCACGGTACCCCGTGAAGGGTACTCCACCTTAGCAGGGTGGTGCACTAAGCCGTACTATGCGACGTCTCCTTGATGCCTGCAATGCAAACACACGTCATTGATCATAACCGTACTGACGGCATCCGCACGAACCGAGGCCTGCGGATGCCGTTTGGCGTTACTGCTGGTCGAGCGTGCGTCCGACCGAACAGGTAAGTTCACCGGCGGTCTGACCGGTCACCGACTCAGATAACACTGCCGTCGACGGGTCCGTGACAGCCGGATCCGGGGCTGCGGGATCGGCGACAGCGTCGGGGTCGGCGGCGGGGTCGGCCGGATCTGGTTCGGCCGCCACCGGGGCGCTCGGGTCCAGGGTGGCCCCGCCTCCCGTCGTGCCGCCCAGCTGGAGCGAGGCATCGGCGGCAACGGCCTCGAACAGCTTTTCGAAATCGGGTTCGATCGCCTCCACTCCACCGTCGACGGTCCCGGTCGGCACCTGGATGAAGACGACCTTGCTGAGGTCGATGTCCTTCACGGCCACCGCGATCGAGGCAAGGGTCGAGACGTCGTTGAGGTTCGTGGACAGGCTCATGTTGGCCGTGACGGCCTTGGCCAGCGAATAGACCTTGAGCGGGTCGGTGAGGGTCTCGGCGCTCTTGACCGTGCGCATCAGCGAGGACAGGAACACCTGCTGGTTACTGATCCGGGTCAGGTCGCTGCCGTCACCGATGCCGTGGCGGGTGCGCAGGAACTGCAAGGCGTCCACACCTTCCAGCGTGTGCACTCCGGCCTTCAGGTAGGTTCCCGTGTACTCGTCCTCGATATCCTCTGCGACACAGACGGGCACGCCGCCGACCGCCGTGGACATGGCCATGACGCCACTGAACTGCACCTCAGCCGCGTAGGGGATGTTCAGGCCGGTGAGCTTCTCCACCGTGAGCACGGTGCAGGCCAGTCCCCCGTAGCTGAGCGTGGTGTTGATCTTCTGGCTGCTCATCGCGTCGAAGGTGCCGCCCTCCGGGTCCGGGCACTCGGGGATGGACACGTACATGTCTCGGGGAAAGCTGATCACGGAGGCGTTGCTGTGGTCCTCGGAGATATGCAGCAACATGGTCACATCGTTGAGATCAGCCGTTTCGTCCTCGTCGCCGAATGCGGGATCCTGCCCCTTTCGGCTGTCGCTGCCGACAATCAGCAGGTTCACGCCGCCCGGGATCGCATCGATCTTGGGGGCGGGACCCTCGGTCTCGTTGGCCAGGGGCACGCTCTCCTGCACACTCGACGCGACATCGTAGGTCGCGATCGCGGCGACGGATGCGCCACTCACGAGCAGCACGGCCAGTGACGCGGCGAGCACCTTGGCCAAGGTCACGAACGGGTTGGAGCGGCGCAGCCGGCCGTGGCGGGCGATGGTACTGAGCTTCTTCGATCGTGTCGAGCGGGGGCGTAATTCGTCGCTCACTCAGGTCCCTTCGTTAGTGCAGGCCGTGCAGAATCGAGGTGCGGAGGGCGTGGGATTCGAACCCACGAGACATCTCTGCCCACCAGTTTTCAAGACTGGCTCCATCGGCCGCTCGGACAGCCCTCCCGGTTCGCTGCCCGCGGCGCTGGTGGAACACGCGGTCGCGGACTATCGAATACCGACCGATTCTAGCCGCTTGCAGACTCACCACAGTGCCAGAGGATGCTGGCAGCGGGCTGGGCACCGCCTACAGGCTGCTCAGAACGAGCGCGAGCCCATCTTCGTGAACGGCGCCGGTAATCTCGCCGGCCGCCGCGAGCACCTCGTGCGGAGCCTGCCCCATGGCCACTCCCCGACCCTGAACCGACGCCCACTGCAGCATCTCGATGTCGTTGCGCCCGTCGCCGACGGCCATCACGCGGCTCCGCGGAATCCCGAACTCGGCGCGCACCCGCTCCATGGCGGTGGCCTTGTTCACGCCGTCGGGGGCGATATCGAGCCAGGCAGTCCAGCCGATCGCGTAGCTCACCCGGTTCAGCCCCATCCGGTCGACGATCTGAAGAAAATCCTCCATGTCGTGGTCAGGCGAGATGACGACCACCCGGGTGGCGTCCTGGCGCAGCAGATCGTCGAACTCGACGTGCTCGCTATCCAGCCCGATCGTGGCATCCGGGAACGGCTCGGTGTAGCGGTAGAAGCCGCGCTCGTCTTCGACGGCATACCTGGCACCGACCAGGTGCGAGCGGATCTGCAGCAACACATCGGTCGGATCGAAGGTCTCGACCCATTCGCGCCGGTACCCGGCGGGGGAAGCCGGGTCGCGGTGCAGGGTGATCGCACCGTTCGAGCAGACCACGAAGCGCGGGGTGATGTCCAGGCGCTCGAGCACGGGGAGCGTGGTGGCGGACGAGCGCCCGGTGGCGAGCATGACCTCATGACCGGCCGCGGCGAGCCGCCGCACCTGGTCGAGGACGCCGTCGCTGATCGTGCCGTTCTCGTGCATGGTGGTGCCGTCGATGTCGAGGGCCACCAGCCAGGGGGCATCCGTCGGCGTCGTCATGCGCCCACCGGCCGAATGACGTCGAGGCCGCCCAGCCAGGGGCGCAGCGCCTCGGGGATGAGTACCGAGCCATCCGCCTGTTGGTGCGTTTCGAGCAGGGCCACAATCCAGCGGGTCGTCGCCAGGGTGCCGTTGAGGGTCGCGACCGGCGCGGTCTTCCCCGACTCAGTGCGGTAACGGATATCGAGCCGGCGCGCCTGGTAGGTCGTGCAGTTGCTCGTGCTGGTCAGTTCGCGGTAGGCGTTCTGGGTGGGGACCCACGCCTCGATGTCGAACTTGCGGGCGGCGCTGGAGCCGAGGTCGCCGGCGGCCACGTCGATGACGCGGTAGCTGAGGCCGAGCGCCTGGAGCATGTCCTCCTGCAGGGCGACGAGGCGGTCGTGCTCGGCCTCGGCATTCTCCGGCAGCACGTAGGTGAACATCTCCAGCTTGTTGAACTGGTGCACCCGGATGATGCCGCGGGTGTCCTTGCCGCCCGAACCGGCCTCGCGCCGGTAGCAAGTGGACCAGCCGGCGTAGCGGAGCGGTCCGCCGGACAGGTCCAGGATCTCGTCCGAGTGGTAGCCGGCGAGCGCGACCTCGCTGGTGCCGGTGAGGTAAAGGTCGTCGGCGGGGAGGAAGTAGACCTCGTCGGCGTGCTCGCCGAGGAACCCGGTGCCGTCCATGATCTCGGGCCGCACCAGGGTGGGCGTGATCAGGGGGATGAAGCCGGCCGCCAGCGCCCGGTCGAGCGCCATGTTCATCAGCGCGATCTCGAGGCGGGCGCCGATGCCGCGCAGGAAGTAGAACCGGGCGCCGGACACCTTGGCCCCTCGGGCCATGTCGATGGCGCCGAGCAGTTCGCCCAGCTCGAGGTGGTCGCGCGGCTCGAAGTCGAAGGCGGGCACGGCGCCGTGGGTGCGGAGGGTGACGAAGTTCTCTTCACCGCCGGCCGGTACGCCGTCGATGACGGGGTTCGCGAGGGTGCGCACGACCGCGGTGAACAGCGCCTCGGCCTCGCCCGAGGCGGCCGCGGCGGACTTGACGTCGGCAGCGAGGCTCTGCGCCTGGGCGACGAGGGCCTTCTTCTCCGCGGGAGGCGCGGAGGCCACCTGCTTGCCGAACTGGTTCTGGGCGGCACGCAGCGCCTCAAACGCCCGGATAGTGGCGCGACGCTCCGCGTCGGCGGCGAGCGCGTCGTCGACCGCCTCGACCGACGCACCGCGCGCTTTCTGCGAACGCTTGATAAGGTCAGGATTCTCTCGCAGCAGCACAGGATCAATCACCGAATTAGTCTACAAGCGCATGGTCCGGCACCTTGCTAGCCTTACCGCGTGGATACTCCCGATCAACCGACAGTTGTTCGGCGGGCGGCAATCGTCTACAACCCCACCAAAGTCGACCTGGACCGCCTGCGGGCGAGCGTGGCCCGCGCGGAGACCGCGTCGGGCTGGGCCGGCTCGCTCTGGCTCCCGACCGCCGCGGACGACGCCGGCAGGCAGGCCGTCCGGCTCGCCCTGGCGCAGGGTGCGTCCCTGGTGCTCGTGGCGGGCGGCGACGGCACGATTCGCGCGATCGCCGACGTGCTCCGTGGCTCCGGTGTGCCCCTGGCCATCGTGCCCCTCGGCACCGGCAATCTGCTGGCCCGCAACCTGGGCCTGCCGCTGTCGAACCTTGACGAGGCCACCATGGTTGCCTTCACGGGCGGAAACAAGCCGATCGACGTGGGTGTGGCATCCGTGCGCACCGACGACGGCGCCCTGGCCGACCACGTCTTCCTCGTGATGGCGGGCATCGGCATCGACGCCCAGATGGTCGTGAGCACGCGGCCCGAACTGAAGCGGGCGGTGGGCTGGCTGGCCTACGTCGACGCCGTGGCGCGCGTGCTCCCCCGGGTCAAGCCGTTCCAGATCCGGTACAGCCTGAACGGGCGCCCGCACCGGCCGGCGCACGTGAGCACCATCCTGATCGGCAATTGCGGCCTGCTGCCGGGAAATATCCAGATTCTGCCGGATGCCCGCCTCGACGACGGCATCCTCGACATCGCCATGCTGCAGCCCAAGGGCGTGCTCGGCTGGCTCACAATCTGGCGCCGGGTGACGTGGGAGAACGGCGTTCTGCGCCGCTCGGCGGCCGGGCGTCGTATCATCGAGCGAACCGAATCGACCACTGCACGGGTGATGACGACGCTGCACGCCGCCGATATCCGGATCGTGCTGGTCGAGGCGCAGGAGTTCGAGGTGGACGGCGACGCGCTCGGCCCGGTGCGCTCGGTGTCCCTGCGCACCGACCCTGCCGCCCTCGTCCTGCGGGTTCCCGTCGCGGCCTGAGGGCTGGGCTGGGCTGGGCCGGGCTGGGCCGGGCTGGGCCGGGCTGGGCTGGTCTGGTCTGGTGGGACCGTCAGACCGCGGGCTCGCCGAGCAGGCCGCGCAGCCAGGCGCGCGCACCGATGAAGACGTTGTCGTTGTAGCGCGAGGTGAACTCGATCGGCTGCTTGTCGGCCCGCGGGTACGAGCCGAGGAAGATCACCTGGGGGCTGAACCGGCGCAGGCCGAGCAGCGCGTCGGCCACGCGTTCGTCGTGGATATGACCGTCGGCGTCGATCACGAACCGGTAGCGCCCCAGGGCGTCGCCGATGGGGCGCGACTGGATCAGGCTGAGGTTGACGCCCCGGGTGGCGAACTGCTCGAGCATCTCGAGCAGGGCGCCTGAGCGGTCTTCGGGCAGCTCCACGATCAGGCTGGTCTTGTCGGCGCCAGTGCGGGGCGGCACGGTGGTGGTTCGGCTGACGAGCACGAAGCGGGTGACCGCGTTGGCATTGTCGCCGATACTGCGGGCGAGCACGACCACATCGTGGTGCTTCTCGATGCCGGGCGGGGCGATGGCGGCATCCGCCTGCCCTGATTCGACCAGCGACGCGGCGGCGGCCACGTTGCTCGACGCCGGAAGGTGGCCGTGGTGCGGCAGATTGGATGCCAGCCAGCGGCGGCACTGCGCATAGGCGACCGGATGCGCGTTGATGGTCTTCACATCGGCCAGCGCGGTGCCCGGGCGAGCCACCAGGACGAAGTTCACCGAAACCAGGTACTCGCCGATGATGCGCAGGTCGGGCACGCTCGCGAGGGCATCCTGCGTGGCGGACACGCCACCGTCGACGGAGTTCTCGATCGCGATCATCGCGGCCACGCTGCGGCCGGACACGACGTCGTCGAACGCCTCGCCGACATTGTTCACGGCCCGCCACGGCTTGCCCTGGGCTTCGACGACCTGGGTGAGGGCTGTCTCGGTGAAGGTGCCCGTCGGCCCGAGGAAGCTGTAGCTGACATTGCGCGACTCGGACATGCAGATCAGCCTAGTTGCAGTGCAAGACTGGACACCATGAACGAACGCGCGGGCACAGCGGCCCTGGAATCTGACCTTGTCGATGTCGAAGCGCTGGTGAAGGCGTACTACGACCTGAAACCGGATGTCACGGTGCCCGGCCAGCGAGTGGCCTTCGGCACCTCCGGTCACCGAGGGAGCTCCCTCAACACGGCCTTCAATGAAGACCACATTATCGCGACCACGCAGGCGATCGTTGAATTCCGCGCCATGCAGGGCATCACCGGGCCGCTCTTCATCGGCACCGACCCGCACGCCCTGAGCGCGCCAGCCTATACGACCGCCCTCGAAGTGCTCGTCGCGAACGGCGTGCGCGTGCTGGTCGACGAGTTCGACGACTATGTGCCTACTCCGGCCCTCTCGCACGCGATCCTGGCCTACAACCGGGCCGGGAACAGCGACGAGGCCGATGGGATCGTGGTCACCCCGAGCCACAACCCGCCCTCCGACGGCGGCTTCAAATACAACCCGCCGCACGGCGGACCGGCCGACAGCGACGCCACCTCGTGGATCGCCGCCCGGGCCAACGAACTCATCGCCGCCGGGCTCAATGATGTCAAAAAAAGCGAGCCCAACGCAGTCGAGACCTACGACTTCCGCGGTGGGTACGTGAATGACCTTGAGAACATCATCGACATGGCCGCCATCAAGGCCAGCGGCATTCGTATCGGAGCCGACCCGCTCGGCGGCGCGAGCGTGGGCTACTGGGGTGCGATTCGCGACCGCTACGAGCTCAACCTGACCGTGATCAACCCCCACGTCGACCCCACCTGGCGCTTCATGACCCTGGACTGGGACGGCAAGATCCGAATGGATCCGTCGAGCCCGTCCGTGATGGCATCCGTCGCCGCCCACAAGGACGAGTTCGACATCGTCACCGGCAACGACGCCGACGCCGACCGGCACGGTATCGTCACCCCCGACGGCGGGCTGATGAACCCGAACCACTTCCTGGCCGTGGCCATCGACTACCTGTACAGCCACCGCGAAGGCTGGCGGGCGGATGCCGCGATCGGCAAGACGCTCGTCTCCTCCACCATGATCGACCGCGTCGCGGGTTTCCTCGGCCGCGACCTCTGGGAGGTGCCGGTCGGATTCAAGTGGTTCGTTCCGGGCCTGATCGACGGCTCGGTCGCCTTCGGCGGCGAGGAGAGCGCCGGCGCCAGCTTCGTGCGCTTCGACGGAACCGTCTGGACCACCGATAAGGACGGCATCCTGCTGGCCCTGCTCGCCTCGGAGATTCTTGCCGTGACCGGCAAGACGCCCAGCCAACGCTATGCCGAGCTGGCCGAGCACTTCGGCGACCCGGCCTACGCTCGCGTGGACGCGGCCGCGACGCCCGCCCAGAAGGCGCAGCTGTCCAAGCTCGACGGAGCCGCCATCACGGCCACCGAACTCGCCGGTGAGAAGATCATCGCTAAAATGAGTCACGCTCCCGGCAACGGTGCGGCAATCGGCGGCGTCAAAGTCGTCACCGAGAACGCCTGGTTCGCGGCCCGGCCGAGTGGCACCGAGGACGTTTACAAGATCTATGCCGAGTCCTTCACGGGCCCGGAACACCTGAAGCAGGTGCAGATCGAGGCAAAGGCCATCGTCGACGGCGCCATCGCCTGACGCGTCTGATCCGGACCGGCTTGACCACCGCGGCGGTCGAGCCTGTCGGGACCGGAGATCAGCAGTAGGGAGTGCTTCGGTACCTAGGGAATGCTCCAGTAGTACGCCGTGGCGCCCGGGTGCTTCTCGGTGATCGCGTAGTCGACCGACCGGAAGTCGGTGTCGTCGGTGTGGCCGGCATAGTAGATCTGGATGTCGTCGCCCGACCCCTCGATCCGGGTGACGACCCCGGTGTGGTCGCGGTCCCCGGAGTTGTCCCAGTCGAACTGCGCGACGTCGCCGAGCTTGACCTGGTCGCGCTGGTCATCCGTCAGGGCGGTGGCGCGGCCGGACTGCGCGACGTAGTCCCGGAACGCGGTTGAGCTGATCCACGGTGACGAGGTGTCGAAGTCGGAGCCGGTTCCCTCTGCGTACCACTGGTCGTCCATGGTCCAGCCCCGCTCGATCAGGGATTGGCTGGTGAAATTGACGCAGTCGTTGTCGGTGATGACGCCGTAGTCATCCGTGTTGTAGTCGGTCCAGTGGGCGAGCATGTAACTCACCTGCGCCTGCACCTGGGCGTCGATGGGAACCGGCTCTGCGGCCTCCGCGGGGGCGACCCGATCTGGGGCCGTCGCGTCAGACTCGGCCGCATCGGCCTTCGGCGCCGTTTGCGTGGAGTCAGCAGCCGGGGTCGGAGTCGCCGAGACGACGGGTTCGTCCCCAGTCACCCCGGCCACGGCGGCCGTTCCGGCCACGAGGCCGCCCAGAACGAGTACGGCAGCGACGATGCGGAAGCGTCGGGTCAGAACCACAGATTTCTCTCTTCGTTCGGGGTGCCACCGGGGGGGTGTGGCAGACACGCCCCGTTCGGGGGACGGTTTCTAGATAATCACACTTATCCGGGAAATGCCCGGGTGGACGACACACCGGCCCTGCGCCGATCAGGAAACGGGATCGGGGAACGGGATCAGTGGTAGCCGGGAGCCGCCGGGAGCCCGAAAAACTCCTCGAGGGTGGCGGTGCCGGTGGCGTGCATCTCCGTGGCCAGTTCCGTTCCGATGTAGCGGAAGTGCCAGGGCTCGTAGCCGTAGCCGGTGATGGCCACCTTGTCGGCCGGGTAGCGCAGCAGGAACCCGAAACGCCAGGCATTCCCGGCAAGCCACTGCCCCTGTGGGGTGTCGCCGAAGCAGGCATCCAGCGAACAGATCCCGGGCAGTGCGCTGATGTCGATGGCCAGACCGGTCTGGTGCTCGCTGGTTCCCGGCCGGGCCGTGCTGGTGTCGGCGAACGCCTGTCCGTTCGCGGCGACATCCGCGTCGTAGACCATCACCTGGGCCGCGAAGCTCCGGTAGGCGCTGTGGGACTGCAGCTTCAGCCCGGTCTCCGCCTCGAACGCGGAGAACAGGGCCACGGTTGCGTCCGACGCCTCCCGGCGAAGTTGCGGGCTCCAGACGTGAGCCACCGGGACGTCGACGAGGTTGGTCGGAGCGTAGTCGAAGGGGTTTAGCGGGCGGGTCTTGTCAACGACGACCCAGAGGCTCGCCGGGTCGTCGAGTGAGCGGGCGAAACGGTCAAAGGTAGGCATCACGGCCGGCTCCGGGGAACCTGTCGGGGCGGCCCGAGGCGGGGTGGGGGTGGCGCTCGGTTCGGCACGGGCAATCAGCGTCGGAGCGACGGCGGAACCGACGACGGGCGGCGCGGTTTCCCCGGTCAGGGCTCCGGCCGCCACCGCACCGGCGGCGAGTCCAGAGATGACGATGGACAGCACGACGATACGCCTCCGCCGGAACGGATGCGCGACCCCCACTGCCCGATCTGCCCACACGATGCTGAGCCTAGACCGGAGCGGGCTCCCCCAGCCTCCGACGGCCCGCAGCCGCTTGAAGATTGTTTGCCCATCGTGTAACTTTGCGCACAATGCAAACTTCTCCCTCTCTCGCCGCCCCGCCGCTGATGTCCCACCGGCAGATTCTCTTCGTCATCTTCGGACTGATGGCCGGAATGTTCCTCTCCGCCCTCGATCAGACCATTGTCGGAACATCGATGCGCACCATCGCCGACGACCTCGACGGCATGGCGCTGCAGGCCTGGGTGACGACCGCCTACCTGATCGTGTCGTGCATCAGCACGCCGATCTACGGCAAACTCAGCGACATTTTCGGGCGCCGCCCGCTGTTCCTGATCGCGATCACGATCTTCCTCATCGGCTCGCTCCTGGCCGGCCTGGCAAACTCGATGTACGAGCTCGCGATCTTCCGGGCCATCCAGGGGCTCGGCGCCGGCGGCCTGATGGCTCTCCCCCTGACGATCATGGGCGACATGCTGGCACCCCGGGAGCGGGCGAAATACCAGGGGTACTTCCTGGCCGTCTTCGGGGTCTCCAGCGTGATCGGCCCGCTCATCGGCGGCGTCCTGTCGGGCTCGGACACGATCCTCGGAATCACGGGCTGGCGGTGGGTCTTCCTGATCAACCTCCCGATCGGCATCATCGCCCTCGCAATCGTGCTGAAGTTTCTACACGTTCCCCACTTCGCCCGGCCCGTTCGCATCGACTGGTGGGGAGCGGTGACCGTGATCCTTGCTGCCGCGCCGCTGCTGCTCGTGGCCGAGCAGGGCCGCACCTGGGGCTGGGGTTCGATCCCCTCGATCGCCTGCTACGTGATCGGACTCTTCAGCATCGCGGCCTTCATCCTCGCCGAGCGGCTGATGGGCGACGACGCGCTCATCCCGCTGAAACTGTTCCGTTCGTCCACGTTCAGGATGGCGACCATCCTGGGCGTCTTCGTCGGCTTCGGCATGTTCGGTGCCATGATGACGGTGCCGCTCTACCTGCAGCTCGTGAACGGGGCCACCCCGACGGAGAGCGGCTTCCTGATGCTGCCGATGATCGCGGGCCTGATGATCTCCTCCATTGTGAGCGGCCAGCTGATCGCCCGTACCGGGCGCTACAAGATGTTCCCCACCATCGGCACTGCCTTCATGTCGGCAGGCTTCCTGCTCTTCACATTCGCCACCGCCGACAAGCCGGTCGGATTCATGATGGCCGGGATGCTCCTGATCGGCCTCGGCCTCGGCCAGCTGATGCAGACGCTCACCATCGCCAGCCAGAATTCGGTCGGCCCTCGGGATATCGGCGTGGCCACATCCGCCTCGACGTTTTTCCGCCAGATCGGCGGCACGCTCGGCACCGCCGTGCTCTTTTCGGTGCTGTTCACCCGCATCCCCGACACGATCGGCGCGGCCTTCGACAACCCGACCATCGTCTCCGGGGTCAGGGACGCTGCAACGGACCCAGCCGTGCAGGCCGACCCGGCGAACACCGGCATCCTGGCACTGTTGGCCAACCCGGGCAGCGTGGGCGGCGCCCTCGACGGCGACACCTCGTTCCTCAACACGGCCGACCCGCGGCTCGCGGAGCCGTTCCTCGTCGGCTTCAACGACGCATCCGTCACCGTCTTCTGGGTGAGCCTGGCCGTCGTGCTGGTCGCATTCGTACTGAGCTTCTTCCTCACGGCGCCGCCGCTGCGCAACACCTCCGCCCTGCAGGAGGCCGCGGACGAAAACGCGGCCGAGCTGACCGCGCAGGCCGAGCTGACCCGGGACGCGCAGCGGGCCGCCGACAGGATGGGCGCCCTGGTCGAGCCGGGGATCGACGTCGACGAGTTCGAGCGCGAGGCCCGCACCCAGCCCCGCTAGCACCCGAACGAATTCGACGGAGATTTTGCTCCTACCGCCCCGTTTAGGCCTCAAATCGTCACTTTGTGGCAAAATCTCCGTCGAATGCGCACAGGGCGCGCAGTCACGGATGGCCCGGTCCGGGCGTGGGGAATTGTGGGGGCCGTCGGGGCGTTGTACCGGTAATGCGCATTGTTATTGCAGGTGGACATGGAAAAATCGCTCGGCAGCTCACGCGGGAGCTCACGAAGAATGGCCACGAGGTCCTCGGGCTGATCCGCTCGGAGGAACAGAGGGCGGATCTCGTCGCTGACGGAGCCGTTCCGGTGGTGATCGACCTCGAAAAGACCTCATCGGCCGAGGTGGCGCACCTCTTGGCCGGTGCCGACGTCGCGGTGTTCGCCGCGGGCGCCGGAGCCGACGGCAGCGAGGAGCGCCGTCAGGCCGTCGACTTCGGCGGCTCCGTGCGACTGGCCGACGCGGCCGAGTCCGCCGGCGTGGCGCGCTTCATCCAGATCTCGTCGACCGGCACCGAGAAGGTGCGGGACGGTCAGACCCCGGCGGATGTCCCGGCGGACTTCCTGGGCTACCTGCAGGCCAAACTGGCGGCCGAGGAAGACCTGATCGCTCGGTCCCTGGCCTGGACGATCGTTCGCCCCGGCGGCCTCGTCGACGACGCAGGAACCGGACTGGTGCGCCTGAACCCGGCCGGCCCCGGCCTGCCGGAAGATCGCGCGACTGTGCCCCGCGCGGACGTCGCGGCCGTGCTGGCCGCACTCATCGAGACCGGCGCCGCCGAGCGCCGGGTGCTGCACCTGGTCTCCGGCGACGAACCCGTCGCTGTCGCCGTAGCCGCGTTCGCCTAAGGCTTCGGCCGCCAGGCGGGCCCCCGCCGGTCGACCCGGTGCACCTTCAGCCGACCCAGCGCCGGCCCTCCGCACAACACCGCGGAGGGCCGGCGCTTGAATGCGCGGTAGATGTCTGGCAGTCTGTGAGAGCGCTCTCATCAGTGAGATGGTGGAGCATTCGCCGGCCGGAACATCCGCCGGAGTGAATTCAATGGAGGATCGCATGCCCCTCGAGACCATCATTCAGCCCACCGTCCGGGGCGAGATGCCGTTCGACCCCGCAGAGGGCACTGACCCTGCGGAGGGCACCGTCCGGGGCGGACCGGTCGATCTGGACGGACGCCGGTTCTACCGGATCGAGGCCTACGACCAGATGCCGCCGTTCTTCATGACCCTCGTCGGCGCAAGCAACGTCTGGCTCTTCATCTCGAGCACGGGCGGCCTGACGGCAGGACGGGTCGACGCCGATCGGGCCCTGTTCCCGTATTACACCGACGACAAGGTCACCGAGAGCGGCGGCCGAACCGGTGGGCTCAGCGTGCTGCTCGTTCGACGCCCCGACGGGACCGGGATTCACTGGCAGCCGTTCGCGGAGGTGCGTCCCGGCGATCAGGCCGTGCAGCGCACGCTGTACAAGGACGCCCTCGGCACCACCCTGGTCTTCGAGGAGACCCGCCCGGATCTCGGCCTGCGCCTGCGCGTGACCTGGCAGACGAGTGCCCGCTTCGGCGTCGTGCGCAGCTGCGCCCTGACCTCGCTCGGCGAAACGCTCGACGTCGACCTCCTCGACGGCCTGGTGAACATCCTTCCCGCCGGAGCCCTCAAGAAGACGCAGAACGAGCTGAGCGTGCTGCTGGACGCCTACAAGCGGGCCGAACTCGACTCTTCGACGGGCCTCGGGCTGCTGACACTGAACGCGACGCTCTCCGACCTCGCCGAGCCCAGCGAGTCGCTGCAGGCCAACGTGGCCTGGCAGGTCGGGCTGGGCAACGCCGAGTACCTGCTCTCGATCAGCCAGGTGGCTGCCTTCGCCCGGGGCCGGGGCATCACCGCCGAGACGGATGTCCGCGGCCAGCGCGGCGCTTACCTCGTGCACGCGCGGATCACGCTGGCCCCCGGAAGCACGCAGCGCTGGCAGATCGTCGCCGACGTCAACCAGGACGCGGCCGATGTCGTCGCCCTGCGCGAGAAGCTGCGAGATCCTGCCGGGCTCGCCGAGGAGCTCGCGGCCGACATCGTCGGCACCCGGTCCGACCTGGAGACGATCCTCGCGGCCACCGACGCCGCCCAGCACAGCGGCGACGAGCTCGCGACCATCCACCACACCGCCAACGTGCTTTTCAACACGATGCGCGGCGGCGTTCCGGCCGAGGGCTACACGGTGGAGTCGAGCGACGTGCGGGCGTTCATCATGCAGCGGAGTCAGTCGACCGCCCAGCGCTGCGCCGGCGTGCTGGCGGCGCTGCCCGAGCGGCTGCGCGCCGACGAACTCATCGCTATCACCCAGGAGCACGGCGACGTAGACCTGTGGCGCCTCGCCACGGAATACCTGCCGCTCACGTTCAGCCGCCGGCACGGCGATCCGAGCCAGCCGTGGAATCAGTTCCGGATCGTTCTGAAAGACGAGAGCGGCATCCGTCGCCTGGAATACCAAGGCAACTGGCGGGACATCTTCCAGAACTGGGAGGCGCTGGCCTGGTCATTCCCCGAATTCGTGGAGTCGATGGTCACGATCTTTCTTGACGCCACGACCGCCGACGGCTACAACCCGTACCGGATCTCTCGCGAGGGCATCGACTGGGAGGTCCCCGAGCCCGAAGACCCCTGGGCCAACATCGGTTACTGGAGCGACCACCAGATCATCTACCTGCTCAAGTTGCTCGAGACCTCCCGCCGCTTCCACCCGGGGCGCCTCGACGCGCTCATCAACCGGGCGGCCTTCACCCACGCCGACGTGCCGTACCGGATCGCCGCCTATTCGGACATCCTCACGGACCCGTACAACACCATCACCTTCGACGACGAGCGGCAGCGCACGATCACGCGGCGGGTCGCCGAGGAGGGCTCGGACGGTCGGCTCGTGCACGGTGCCGACGGCGACCTCGTGCGGGTAACGCTGGCCGAGAAGGTGCTGCTGCTCCTGCTGGCCAAGCTCGTCAATCTGGTGCCGGACGGCGGCATCTGGATGACGACCCAGCGCCCGGAATGGAACGACGCCAACAACGCGCTCGTCGGCCGTGGCCTGTCGGTGGTCACCCTCGCCTATCTGCGCCGCTACCTCGTCTTCGTGCAGGACCTCCTGACCGTCGACGTCGAGCTCTCGAGCGAGCTCGCCGGACTGCTCACCGCGGTGCGCGACGTGCTCTTCGAGCATGCGGATGGCCTGGCCGGCGGGTTCGATTCCACTCGCCGCCGGGCCGTGATGGACGGCCTGGGCGAGGCAGGGACCGCCTATCGCGAGCGGGTCTACGCCGGGTTCGGTGGGGAGCGGTCGACGGTCGCCGCGGGAGACGTCGCCGAACTGCTCGATCTGGCTCGACGCTTCATCGAGTCCGGCCTGCACGCCAACCGGCGGGACGACGGGCTCGTGCACTCCTACAACGTGCTGGAGTTCGGGGACGATGGGGCCGATGTGCGACGGCTCGCGGAGATGCTCGAGGGCCAGGTCGCCATCCTTTCCTCCGGCCTGCTCGGCCCGGAAGAGACGCTGGACCTGCTCGGTGCCCTGCGCACGAGCCGGCTGTACCGCGCCGACCAGCACAGCTACATCCTCTATCCCGACAAGGACCTTTCGTCCTTCCTCGCCCGCAACACCTTCAGTGCGGCACGGGCCGCCGACTGCCCTCTCGCCCTGCGCCTCATCGCTGCCGGCGACCGCAGCATCGTTGTGCGCGATGTTCAGGGCGACCTGCACTTCGCCGCCCACATCCGAAACGCCAGGGGCGTTTCGGAGGCGCTCGACCGGCTCAGCGCCGACCCGGCGCTGCAGGGCGCCGTGGAACAGGACCGGGCCGAACTGCTCACCATCTTCGAGGAAGTCTTCCGGCATGCGGAATTCACCGGGCGCTCCGGCTCGTTCTTCGCCTATGAGGGCCTCGGCAGCATCTACTGGCACATGGTCGCGAAGCTGCTGCTCGCGGTGCAGGAGACACTCGACCGGGCCGTCGCCGAGCAGGCGGATGAAACTTCGATCCAGGGGCTGATGGCGGCGTACGAGGACGTGCGTGCCGGCATCGGCTACCGCAAGGATCCGCTCACCTACGGTGCGTTCCCCACCGATCCTTACTCGCACACGCCCGCCGGCCAGGGCGCCCGGCAGCCGGGGATGACCGGGCAGGTCAAGGAGGAGGTGCTCACCCGCCTGGGCGAGCTCGGCCTGCGGGTCGAAGACGGTCGCATCCGTTTGCGGCCCACCCTGCTGCGGGCCGGCGAGTGGACCACGGCTCCCGGCACGTTCGCCTACCGGGATGTCCTCGGCGAGCAGCACAGCGTCGAGCTGCCCGCGGACACGCTCGCGTTCACGTTCTGTCAGGTCCCGGTCGTGTTCCACCGCGGCGGCCCGCTCGAGATGGTCGCGCACCTCACCGACGGCGCCCAGGTGCCCGGTCCTGGCGGCACGCTCGACGCCGACGTGAGCGCGAGCGTCTTCCGCCGCGACGGCCGGGTGCGCTCCCTCACGGTGACCGTACCGGACCACGACGGACTCTGACCGCCGCACCAGGAGAGAGCGCTCTCTTGACAAACCACCGATGCGCGCACTAACGTAAGCACCACCACGTGAGAGCGCTCTCACGGCACAATGAGAGCGGCCTTGCCTCCACCCATCAGCACGCACACAAGGGAGTGACCGTGAAGCGTTTCCCGCGCACCACACTTGCAGTAACAGTCGCCGGAGCAGCATCCTTCGCACTGGTTCTATCCGGTTGTTCAGCGAACGCCGGCGGAGAGCAGTCGACCGACGAAAACGTCAAACTGACCGTCGCGACGTTCAACGAATTCGGCTATGACGACCTGTTCGCCGAGTACGAGAAGGCCAACCCGAACGTCACCATCACGCACAAGAAGGCCGCCACCTCCAACGAGGCCCGCGACAACCTCACGACCCGTCTCGCCGCAGGCAGCGGCCTGAGCGACGTCGAGGCCATCGAGGTCGACTGGCTGCCGGAACTGCTCCAATACTCCGACCAGTTCATCGACCTCGCCTCTGACGACGTCGACGAGCGCTGGCTCGACTGGAAGACCGAGGCCGCGACGGATGCCGACGGCCGCCTGATCGCCTACGGCACCGACATCGGTCCGGAAGCCGTCTGCTACCGCTCCGACCTGTTCGCCGCCGCCGGTCTTCCGACCGACCGCGCCGAGGTCGCCGCACTCCTCGGCACCAGCTGGGAGAGCTACTACGCAGCCGGTGAGAAGTTCGCTGCTGCCGGCACGAACGTGCCGTGGTTCGACTCTGCCGGAGCCACCTGGCAGGGCGTCGTCAACCAGATCCCCAACGCCTATGAAGAAGAAGACGGCACCATCATCGCCACCGGGAACCCGGAGGTGAAGAAGGCCTACACGAGCGTGCTCGAGGCCAGCAGCACACTGTCCGCGCACCTCGGACAGTGGAGCGACGACTGGACCGCCAGCTTCCAGAACGACGGCTTCGCCACGATGCTCTGCCCGGGCTGGATGCTCGGCGTGATCTCCGGCAACGCTGAAGGCGTCGCCGGCTGGGACATCGCCGACACGTTCCCCGGCGGCGGCGGCAACTGGGGCGGCTCGTACCTGACCGTTCCCGAGCAATCCAAGAACCAGGCCGAGGCCCAGAAGCTCGCTTCCTGGCTGACCGCCCCGGAGCAGCAGCTCAAGGCGTTCGCGTCCAAGGGCACGTTTCCGAGCCAGCTCGAAGCCCTCGAGAGCGACAAACTCCTCGGCGCCACGAACGAGTTCTTCAACAACGCGCCGACCGGTGAGATCCTTGCCAACCGCGCCGCCGCTGTCGACGTGACCCCGTACAAGGGCGAGTTCTACTTCGCGATCAACGACGCCATGCAGCAGGCGCTCACCCGCGTCGAAGACGGCACCATGACGGCTGACGAGTCGTGGGCTCAGTGGGTCACCGACGTCGAGTCGCTCGGCTAACCAGCACCACCCCGCCGGTCGGGCCGGTCGAGACCACCTGGTCCCGGCCGGCCGACCTCGGTCTCGACCGGCTCACCCGGGCCTCGACAAGCTCAACCACCGAAGGACTTTCATGACTACCGCCGCCGCTGTCGAGGTGAATGCCCGCAGCATCCGCCGCATCGCCCTCAGCCACACACTGAGCCGCTGGGATGTGCGCTTCTCGCCCTACCTCTACATCTCCCCCTTCTTCCTCGTTTTCGCCGTCATGGGCCTCTTCCCGCTGCTGTACACGGCGTGGGTGTCGGTGCACGACTGGAACCTTATCGGCGGCCAGGGCGACTTCGTCGGCCTGGAGAACTTCGTCACGGTGCTGAGCCAGGGATACTTCTGGAACTCCCTGCGCAACACCTTCAGCATCTTCCTGCTCTCGAGCATCCCCCAGATCATCGTCGCGCTCGGCATCGCCGCCGTGCTCGACTTCAACCTGCGCGGAAAGACCTTCTGGCGCATGGGCGTGCTCCTCCCCTACGTCGTGGCCCCGGTCGCCGTCGCACTCATCTTCAACGACCTCTTCGGCGACAAGTTCGGCTTGATCAACAGCGCGATCATGAGCCTGGACCTCGAGCCCGTGCGCTGGCACGTCGACGTGATCCCCAGCCACCTCGCCATCGCCACAATGGTGAACTTCCGCTGGACCGGGTACAACGCCCTCATCTTCCTCGCCGCCATGCAGGCCGTCCCGCGCGACTACTACGAGGCCGCCATCATCGACGGCGCCAACCGCTGGCGCACCTTCGGGTCGATCACCCTGCCGCTGCTGCGACCGATCATCATCTTCGTCATCCTGACCTCGACGATCGGCGGGCTGCAGATCTTCGACGAGGCGCGCATGTTCGACAACGTCGGCCAGGGCGGAGCCAGTCGCCAGTGGCAGACGCTCACCCTGTACATCTACGAACTCGGCTGGAACCAGCGCAACTTCGGCCGGGCGTCCGCCGTGGCCTGGCTCCTGTTCCTGATCATCATCCTCATCGCTGTCATCAACTTCCTCATCACCCGTCGCATCGCGGGCACCGGCGACCGCAAGCTGCGCGTCCGCGCGAAAGGCATCTCATGAGCAAGACCATCATCGGCGGGCACGACCGTCGGCCGTCCCTCTGGGTCTACGGCATCCTGATCGCGGTTCTCCTCGGCTCGGCCTTCCCAATCTGGTGGTCGTTCCTGATCGGCAGCCAGGATGCCTCCGCGTTGAACCAGAACGGGATGATGTGGATCCCGGGCGGTAACTTCATCGCCAACGCGGCCACGGTCATCGACAGCATCCCGTTCTGGACGGCGCTCGGCAACAGCATCATCGTGTCGTCCGTGGTGTCGCTCAGCGTCGTGATGTTCTCGACGCTCGCCGGCTACGCCTTCGCCAAGCTGAAGTTCCGCGGCCGGGAAGGTCTGCTCATCTTCGTGATCGCGACCATGGCCGTGCCGACCCAGCTCGGCGTCGTGCCCCTGTTCATCGTCATGTCAAGGCTCGGCTGGACCGGCAGCCTCTGGGCCGTCATCGCGCCCGCCATGGTGACCGCGTTCGGCGTGTTCTGGATGACCCAGTACCTGCGCGACGCACTGCCCGACGAGCTGATCGAGGCGGTGCGCATGGACGGAGCGTCGATGATCCGCAGCTTCTGGCACATCGGTCTCCCGGCCGCCCGCCCGGCCGCGGCGATGCTCGCCCTGTTCACGTTCATCGGCACCTGGACCAACTTCTTCTGGCCGTTCATCGTGCTCGGCCCCGGCAACCCGACCCTCCCGGTTGCACTGCAGCAGCTGCAGGCCGCCTTCTACGTCGACTACTCGCTCGTGCTGGCCGGCGTGGTGCTCTCGATCATCCCGCTGATCCTGGTCTTCATCTTCCTGGGTAAGCAGCTCGTGGCCGGAATCATGCAGGGCGCGGTCAAGGGATGACCTCGTTCGGAACACTCGAAACAATCACCGAGAATATTGGTATGACCTCACACGTTCGTCCCTTCCCGCCCGAGTTCCTCTTCGGGGCGGCGACGGCCGCCTACCAGATCGAGGGCGCCGCCCATGAGGACGGCCGCACGGATTCCATCTGGGACACGTTCAGCCGCGTGCCGGGTGCTGTCCTCAAGGCCGACAACGGCGACGTCGCCTGCGACCACTACCACCGCTATCAGGGCGACGTCGCCCTGATGAAGGACCTGGGGCTGCAGACCTACCGCTTCTCCACCTCCTGGGCCCGGGTGCGTCCCGACGGTGGGCCGGTCAACCCGAAGGGCGTGGACTTCTACTCCCGCCTGGTCGACGAGCTCCTCGGCGCCGGCATCACGCCGTGGCTGACCCTCTACCACTGGGACCTGCCGCAGGCCCTCGAGGAGAAGGGTGGCTGGACCAACCGCGACACCGCCGCACGCTTCCGGGACTACGCCCTCACCGTGCACGACACCCTCGGCGACCGCGTGGGCGTGTGGACCACTCTCAACGAGCCGTGGTGCTCCTCCTTCCTCAGCTACACCGCCGGCGCCCACGCGCCCGGGCGCCAGAGCCCCCGGGACGGCCTGGCCGCCGCACACCACCTGCTCCTGGGGCACGGCCTCGCCGTCGAGGCGCTGCGCGAACGCGACTCGAAGCTCGAGCTCGGCATCACGCTCAACCTCACCGTCGCCAAGCCGGTCGATCCGACGCATGCGGGCGACGTGGATGCCGCGCGCCGCATCGACGGGCAGTTCAACCGGATCTTCCTCGACCCGGTCTTCCGCGGCTTCTACCCGGAGGATGTGCTCCAGGACGTGGCCGAGTACGGGCTGACCGATTTCATCCACGAGGGAGACCTGGCCCAGATCAACCAGCCGATCGACACCCTCGGCGTGAACTATTACCACGGCGACCTGGTCAGTGATCGCCCGGCCGAACATCCGTTGCTCGCCCAGGCCCCGACCGACCGCCTCACCCGGTCGCCGTTCCCGGCGGCCGACGGCGTCTACGACCACCCGCAGGGGCTGCCGCTGACCGCCATGGAGTGGGAGGTGCAGCCCGACGGGCTACGCGAACTGCTCGTTCGCGTGAACACCGACTACGCCGCCCCGACCGGCACGAGCCTCTACGTCACCGAGAACGGCGCGGCGTTCGACGACGTCGTCGCCGCGGACGGCAGTGTTCCGGATGCCCGGCGCACCGTATTCCTGACCGACCACCTGGGCGCCATCCTCGACGCGATCGATGAGGGAGTCGACGTCAAGGGCTACTTCTACTGGTCGCTGATGGACAACTACGAGTGGGCCTGGGGCTACGAGAAGCGCTTCGGCATCGTGCGGGTCGATTACGAGACCCAGGAGCGCACCGTCAAGGACAGCGGACGTTCTTACGCCGAGATCATCCGCAACCGCGCCCTCTCCTGAACCGGAACCGCGAGGGATGCGGGCAAAATATAATGGCGTCATGATAACGAGTGTGCGCCAGGTCCGTCCTTCGCAGCCCACCCTGGAAATGGTGGCCGAGGTGGCCGGGGTTTCCCGGGCCACCGTGAGCCGGGTCGTGAACGGGTCCACCAGGGTCAGCCCAGAGATCGTCGCCTCGGTGACGGAGGCCATCAACAAGCTCAACTATGTTCCGAACCGGGCGGCCCGCTCGCTCGCGAGCCGGCAGACCGAGGCCGTGGCCCTGGTCGTGCCTGAGGATATGACCCGGTTCTTCGGTGACCCCTACTTCGCCGCGGTCGTGCAGGGCATCACCCGCCGACTCGACCAAAGTGATTACACGCTCAACCTGCTCGTTGCGTCGAGCGACCCACGGCACAAGACTCTGCGCTACCTGCGCTCGGGCAACGTCGACGGGGCGCTCATCATCTCGCACCACACCGGCGACGACTTCGTGGCCGAACTCGACAAGACCATGCCGGTGGTCTTCGGCGGCCGGCCGTCGAACGCGGACAACCTCGCCGCCTACTTCGTTGACGTCGACAACGCGGCGGGTGCCGAGACGGGCACCCAGCACCTCGTCGACATCGGGCGCCGCCGCATCGGCTCGATCGCCGGCGCGGTGGACATGCCGGCCGGCATCGACCGCCTCACCGGGTTCGAGCGCACGCTGGAGCGGGCCGGGCTGCCCGCGGATGCCGTCGAACTCGCCGACTTCACGGCCGCCGGTGGCGCGGCAGCCACCCGCCGGCTGCTGGAGCGGTGCCCCGACATCGACGGCCTCTTCGTGGCGAGCGACCTGATGGCCACCGGGGCGGTGGATGTGCTGCGTGAGCTCGGCCGCTCTGTGCCCGGCGACGTGGCCATCGTCGGGTTCGACGACAGCCCGGCCGCGACGAGCGGCCCGGTGCCGCTGACCACGGTGAGCCAGCCCTCCGAGGAAATGGGCTACGCGATGGCGGACATTCTGCTGCGCCGGCTCGCCGCCGACGAGAGCATGCCGCACCGCACCCTCATGCCGACCCGTTTGGTACTACGCGAGTCGGCGTGACACGCGCGGCTTCCCCGGTGCGGGTGCTGCGCCGTTGCGCGCGTGGCGCGTCGGCAGCGTAGCGGCGCAGCACCCGCGCACCGGCAATACCGGCGGGACGGGCAGGACGGGCAGGGCGGTCAGGCCAGCTGAGGCATGACCTCGCGGGCGATGAAGTCCAAGTGGCCGAGGTCGGACAGGTCCATGATCTGCAGGTAGACGCACTCGACCCCGTCGTGGGCGAGGGCGCCGAGGCGGTCCACGACCTCGGACGCCGTGCCGGCCACGCCGTGCGCCCGCAGCTCGGCCGGTTCCCGGCCCACGGCCGCGGCCCGGCGAATGAAGTCTGCCTCGTTCGCGCCCGCGACGGCGATCAGCGCCGCCGAGTACACCAGCTCACGGGGATCGCGACCGATGGCCGCGCATGCAGCGCGCACGCCGGCGAACTTGGCCGGGACATCCGCGAAATCCGGGAACGGCAGGTTGAACTCGGTGGCGAAGCGGGCAGCCAGGGCCGGGGTACGCCTGGCGCCGCCACCGCCCACGATCACCGGGATGCGGGCCTGCACTGGCTTGGGCAGGGCGGGCGAGTCGACGAGCGTGTAATGCTCGCCGGCGAAGCTGTAGCGGTCGCCGACCGGGGTCTCCCAGAGCCCGGTCACGATCTCCAGCTGCTCCTCGAGCATGCCGAACCGCCTGGCCGGGAACGGGATGCCGTAGGCCAGGTGTTCCTGCTCGAACCAGCCGGTGCCGAGGCCGAGCTCGACCCGCCCGCCCGACATCTGGTCGACCTGCGCCACCTGGATCGCGAGGATCCCCGGCGGACGGTAGGTCACCGACGAGACCAAAGTGCCCAGGCGGATGCGCCGGGTCTCCCGGGCGAGGCCCGCCAGGGTGGTCCAGGCATCCGTCGGCCCCGGCAGCACGGGAGCCGTGTCTCCCATCGCGAGGTAGTGGTCGGAGCGGAAGAACGCGTCGAAGCCGAGCGTCTCCGTGGCCTGGGCCACGGCGAGGATGTCGTCGTAGGAGGCACCCTGCTGCGGTTCGGTGAAAATGCGAAGTCTCATGCTCCCAGCCTTGCCCCGGGCCGGTCGGCGCCGAAATCGAACAGCGCCGGCTGGGCCGGCTCCGGCGCGGCCGGCTCGGGCGCGGCCGGCTCGGGCGCGGCCGGCTCGAATCCGCCGGGCAGGAACTCCACCGCGGGCAGCAGCGCGAAGCGCGTGCGCATGACCTGGATCGACTCGGGGTTCTGGTCCACCAGCACGAAGCGGCGGCCGAGGGCCGCGGCAACCGCGCCCGTCGTGCCGCTGCCGGCGAAGAAGTCGAGCACCCAGTCCCCCTCGCGGCTGGACGCCTGGATCATACGGCGCAGGATGCCGACGGGCTTCTGGGTGGGATAACCGGTCTTTTCCTTGCCGGTGGGCGACACGATCGTGTGCCACCAGACATCCGTCGGCAGCTTGCCCTTCGCGACCTTCTCGGGGGTGACCAGACCGGGCGCCATGTAGGGCTCGCGGTCGACCGTGGTCGAGTCGAAGTAGTACCGGGCCGGGTTCTTCACGTAGACCAGGATCGTGTCGTGCTTGGTCGGCCAGCGGTTCTTCGACTTCGCGCCGTAATCGTAGGCCCAGATCAGCTCGTTCAGGAAGCAGTCCCGGCCGAAGAGGGCGTCGAGCAACACCTTGGCATAGTGCGCCTCGCGGTAATCGAGGTGCAGGTAGAGGGTGCCGTCCTCGGACAGGAGGCGCCAGGCCTCGATCAGGCGCGGCTCGAGGAAGGCCCAATAGTCCTCGAACTGGTCGTCGTAGCCGAGCAGGTCACCCTTGATCCGCTCGTACCGCTGGCCCTTGAAACCAGTGATGATGCCCGCGGCGTCCGCACCCAGGGCGACGGATACCGGGCTCGCCGGTGCGCGCACCGACGTCGTGGTCTGCCGGTTCTGCTTGCGCCCCGTGTTGAACGGCGGGTCCAGGTAGATCAGCGTGAAGGCCGCGTCGGGCAGCTGCGGCAGAACCTCGAGGTTGTTCGCGTGGACGACACGGCTGGGGGAGGAGGGAGACCACGCGATCGGCATTCCTTCATTGTGTCAGGCAGCCTACGCTGAGGGGATGACACCAGATGCAGCATCCCCGGAAACGACCGGGGAATCCGACTCGGTCGTATTCCGCCACGAACCGGCCCTGGCCCGGTACACGCTCGAGCTCGCCGGCACCACCGTGGGCTTCGCCGACTACGAGGTCGCCGGCCAGGATGTGCTGTTCACCCACGTCGAGGTGGACCCGGCGCACCGGGGCGAAGGGCTGGCGGGCATCCTCGTCGAGCAGGCGCTCGACGATGTTCGCACCCGCACCACGCTCACGGTCGTGCCGGTGTGCCCCTACGTTGTGCGCTGGATCGACCTGCACGCCGAGTACCAGGACCTGCTCACGCGCGGACGGTAGCCCGCGTATTGACGGCCCCGTGGCCTAGGGAACCCGCCCGATCCACTCCTCGGTGCCGAACTTGGTCTCTACCAGCTCGGTCGCCCTGGCATATTCCGCTTCGGTGATCTCACCGGCGACGGCGCCATAGAGCCCGGTGAAGGTCGCCTTCATCCGGTCGATGATCGCATCCCGGCTGAGGCCGGTCTGGCTGCGCAGCGGGTCGACGCGCTTCGCGGCGCTCGTGATGCCCTTGTCGCTGAGTTTCTCCCGGCCGATGCGGAGCACCTGCACCATCTTGTCGCCGTCCATGTCGTAGCTCATGGTGACGTGGTGCAGCACGGCGCCGCTGCCGAGACGTTTCTGCGCGGCCCCGCCGATCTTGCCCTTGGGGCTCGTGATGTCGTTCAGCGGCTGGTAGTAAGCGTCGATGCCGAGGGATTTGAGCGCCGTGAGCACCCACTCGTCGAGGAATGCATAGGAGTCAGCGAACGTCATGCCCTGAACGAGGTCGGTCGGTGCGTAGATCGAGTAGGTGATGACCGAGCCGGCTTCCATGAACATGGCGCCGCCGCCGCTGATCCGGCGCACGACGGTGAAGCCGTGCTTGGCGGCCTGGACCGGGTCGACCTCGTTCTTCAGGGACTGGAAGCTGCCGATGACGACGGCCGGCTCCGTCCATTCCCAGATCCGCAGCGTGGGGTTGCGGCGCCCCTCGCCGACCTCGATCGCGAGCACCTCGTCAAGCGCCATCTGCATGACGGGAGCGACAGCCTTGGTGTGGATCAGCTGCCACTCGTAGTCGCGCCAGCCGCTGGCCTGGGCGAGGGAGCGACGGATGGCCACCGCCACCGATTCGGGCGAGAACCCGAGCAGCGTGGCATGAGCCGGGAGCGCGGCGCGCACTGCGGCGGCGATGCTGACCGCGTCGCTGTCGGCGGACAGGCCGTTCACGGCCGCGTTGATGTCGCCGAGCGCACTATCGGGTTCGAGGAAGAAATCACCGGCCAGCCGGAAGTCGACGATCGTGTTGTCGACGACATCGAGATCGACGACGACGAGCTTGCCGCCTGGAACTTTATATTCACCGTGCATGACGCCAGCCTAATCGGCGCGCACGGCAAAACGTTTGGCCAGCCACCCGATCAGGTCGTCGAAGACATCCTCACGGTTCGTCTCGTTGAACACCTCGTGACGGGCACCGGGGTAGGTGATGACCCGGATGTCCCGAAGTCCCGACCGCCCGGAATAGGCCCGAACCAGCCTGCGAGCGCTGCGCTCCCCGCCCACGATGTCGTCACCGCCGACCAGGATGAGCAGCGGCAGGCCCGGCGGCAGGTCGCGGCCCGGCCTGCCGAAGAGGCGCGCCGCCTCTCGCAGCCCGAACAGCTTGGCCAGCGGGGTCGTGGTCGTGAGCGGGTCGGCGATGAAAGCGCGGGCCACCTCTGGATCGCGGCTGAGCCACTCCACCCCGGTGTCGCCGAGGTGCTTGTGTCGGCGGTTGAGGTCGCCGCTGTCCAGGTAGCCGGGCATCCGGTAGGCCGTGCCGCTGAGCACGACCGCGTCGTAGTCGGCGGCGTGCGCGTTGACGATCATCTGCACCATGAAGGACCCCCAGCTGTGGCCGAGCAGCACGAGCGGCAGGTCAGGGTGAGTGGCGCGGATGATCCCACTCAGCTGGCGTACGCCGGCCACTGCCGCGCGCAGTCCGCCGGGGCCGAGGCGGCCGAGGCGGGACAGGTCGCCGTCATACTGGTGCACTCCGGTCTGGCCGTGGCCGCGGTGATCGTCGGCGTAGACCGTGTAGCCGGCCGTGTTCAGTCGGGTGGCGAGCTCCGCATACCGCTGCGCATGCTCACCGACCCCGTGAGCGAGCTGCACGATGGCCCGCGGGCGATCGACCGGCCAGGTGAAATACGTGATCGAGACGCCAAAGTCATCCGTGTAGGTAGGCACGAGGCCAGTCTGGCAGGACTCGCCCCGCGCGTCTCTGGATTCCGGTTCTTTGCCGTCGATCCTGAACTAGGCTGCGAGCAGGGAATACTTAGCGAGGCTAAGTGGTTAGGGTGGGTAGCTATGGAATCTTCACCGACATCTCACGTGCTTGTGCCGGAGGTCTCCCCTGGTCGACGTGCGACGGTAGCCGAGCTGAGTCACGATTTCCGGCTGGCCAACGGCCGGCTGGCCCGCCGCCTGCGGCAGGAGAAGGCCGACAATGAGCTCAGCTCGAGCCAGTTCTCGGCACTCGGCACCCTGTTTTTCCATGGCCCGTTCACCCTCCGCGAGCTCAGCGAACGCGAGCGGGTCACGCCGCCGTCGATGAACCGCACGGTCAACGCGCTGGTCGAGGCTGGCCTCGTGAACCGGGCCGGCTCTGCCGACGACGGCCGCAAGGTGGTGCTCACGGTGACCGACCAGGGGCGCACCCTGATGCGGGAGACGCGCAAACGCCGGGATGCCTGGCTCGCCCAGCGCATCGTCACGCTCAGCCCCGACCAGCACCGGATCCTCACCGAGGCCGTCGACATCATGAAGGAACTCGCCAACAGTTGAACAACATGTTCCGCTCCCTGAGCATCCCGAACTATCGAATCTGGTTCGCGGGGGCCCTCGTGTCGAACATCGGAACCTGGATGCAGCGCACGGCCCAGGACTGGATCGTGCTGACCGAACTGACCGATTACAACGCCACCGCGGTGGGCATCGTGATGGCTTTGCAATTCGGGCCCCAGCTCGTGCTGATGCCCTGGTCCGGCCTCATCGCGGACCGGTTCAACCGGCGCAGACTGCTCATCCTGACGCAGACCCTGATGGGCCTGCTCGCCCTCGGCCTCGGTGTGATCACCGTCACCGGCGTCGCGGAGCTGTGGCACGTCTACCTCTTCGCCCTGGGCCTCGGGATCGTCGCGGCGATCGACGCCCCCGCTCGCCAGACCTTCGTGTCGGAGCTGGTCTCCGACAACGACCTCCCGAACGCCGTGGCCCTCAACTCCGCATCGTTCAACGGCGCCCGGCTGATCGGGCCGGCCGCCGCGGGGCTGCTCACGGTCGCCGTCGGCGCCGGCTGGGTCTTCATGATCAACTCGGCGACGTTCGCGGCGACGGTGCTCGCGATGACTCTTCTGCGCACCGTTCAGCTGAGGCCGCAGCCGCGGGCCTCCCGCGAGCGGGGACAGCTGATGGCTGGCTTCCGGTACGTGTCCCGCCGGCCAGACATCATCGTCGTGTTGATCACCGTCTTCCTGGTGGGCACCTTCGGCTTCAACTTCGCGATCTTCACGGCGACGATGGCCACGGTCGAGTTCGGCATGGGTGCCAGCGAGTTCGGGCTGCTCAGTTCGATCATGGCCATCGGCTCCGTCGCGGGCGCGCTGATGGCCGCCCGTCGCGGCCGGCCGCGGCTGCGTCTGGTCATCGTCGGATCCTTCGCGTTCGGCCTGTCCTGCGCTGTGGCCGCGGTGATGCCCAACTACCTGACCTTCGCGATCTCCCTGACCTTCGTCGGCCTGTCCTCGCTGACCCTGATGACCACCGCGAACGCCTACGTGCAGACCACGACGCGGCCGGCCATGCGCGGCCGGGTGATGGCGCTCTACATGGCGATCTTCGCCGGCGGCACGCCACTCGGGGCGCCCCTGGTGGGCTGGGTAGCCGACCAGTTCGGCCCGCGCTGGGCGCTCGGCGTGGCCGCGCTCTCGGGCCTCCTCGCGGCCGGGGCGGTGCTCTTCTGGATGGTGCGCTACCGCAGCCTGCGGGTACGGTTCCGCCGGGGCGTGACCCCACGAGTGCGGGTGCACCACGACGGAGACGGCCGCACCGCCGAGACCGCCACCCGCGAAATCGCGATCGTCGAGGCCACGGCGACGCGCTAGCGGAGTGAGACCTGACGAGCCTGGCGGCAGTTCTCCCCGAACGAATTCGACGGAGATTCTGCCCAAATCGTTGCCATAAGGCCCGAAAAAGCAGGTTTCGCTCAGATTCTCCGTCGAATTGGTTCAACACCGGACACCGCCCACCCCTGCTGAACAGAGTCCGCGCGGTGCAGCCAGCTCTGAACCTGTGGGGCGCAACACAACGAATCGCTTGGCACCCACTCGGCTGACGGATGCCGGTCAGCGCACGCCGTTCATCAGCCGCAGGATCGGTCGGGCGATCAGTGCGAGCAACAGCCCGAGCACGATCGCGACCCCGCCGATCACGCTGAAGTAGACCGTCTCCGACACCGATGTGTACCACTCGGCGAGCCAGCCGGACACCGCGGTGCCCAGGGCGATCGAGAGGAAGAACAGCGCGACCATCTGGGTCTTGAAGAGTTCCGGGGCGAGCCGCGTCGTGACGGCCAGGCCGACCGGCCCGATCAGAAGCTCCGCCACCGTGAGCACGAACAGGATCGCGATCATCGCGATCAGTGGCGTCGAATTCGCGCCGCCGTCGACGAACGGGAGGAACAGCAGGAACGCGGAACCCATCAGCACGGTGCCGAACGCGAACTTGACCGGGGTGGACGGCTGACGCGAACCCCAGCGCGTCCACAGCGCGGCGAAGGCACCCGAGAGCAGGATGATGAAGACCGGGTTGAACGACTGCACCCACGACACCGGCAGCTCCCAGCCGAACACGTCGCGGTTGAGCCGTTCGTCGGCGTAGATGGTCACCACCGTGAACTGCTGCTGGGAGAGGGACCAGAACGCGGCACTGGCCACGAACAGCGGCATGAACGCGTAGACGCGCTTGCGCTCGAGGGCGGTGATCTGACGGTTACGCAGGATGACCACGAAGTAGGAGACCGTGGCGATCAGGGTCAGCGCGATAACGATGGTGACCAGGCCGGATGCCGTGATCACGCCGAGCAGGACCAGCACCACGATCACGACGATCGTTACGATCGCGGCCCAGAGGTAGCCGGCGTGGCGCGACGCCGGCAGCGGGTTCGGCACCTCGTGCACGATGGCCGGCAGGCGCTTGCGGCCGAAGGAGTACTGCACCAGGCCGATCGCCATTCCCACGGCGGCGAGCCCGAACCCGTAGTGGAAGCCGAGGGTCGTCTGCAGCAGGCCGGTCAGGACCGGCCCGAAGAAGGCACCCAGGTTGATGCCGAGGTAGAAGAGCGAGAAGCCCGCGTCGAGCCGAGGATCGTCCTTGGCGTAGAGCGCGCCCACGACGCTGGTCGCGTTGGCCTTGAGCCCGCCGCTGCCCAGCGCGATCAGGATGAGCCCGGTCGCCACGCCGCCGAGGCCCGGCAGGAGCGCGAGCGCCACGTGCCCCACCGCGATCACGATGGCGCTGAAGAAGAGCACCCGCTCCGAGCCCACCAGGCGGTCGGCCACCCAGGCTCCCAGGATGGTCGACAGGTAGACGCCGCCGCCGTAGGCCCCCACGATGCCTGCCGCGGTGGCCTGCGGGATCCCGAGGCCGCCGTCGGCCGCGGAGTAGTACAAATAGAGCAGCAGGATGCCCTGCATCCCGTAGAACGAAAACCGCTCCCACATCTCGACGCCGAACACGTTGGCGAGGGCGCGAGGCTGTCCGAGGAAGCTTCGGTCGTCGCGGGTGGGGGATTGTTCAACAGCCGAGCTCATTGCTTGACCTTACCGTGTGCCCCCAGACCTGGGGGCATCGGCCGGGTCGCGGCATCCGGTCCGGTGGCGCGGTACGATTTTGCCCGTACCGTTACGACGACCGGGAAGGGGCCACGTGGACGCCTACTCGCTCATTTCCCTCCTCAGCGAGGTGCTGACCCTGGTCGGCCTGGCCGTCGGCGGGGCACTCTTCGCGGCCGGTCTCGTCGCGCGCGGCGTGAAGGGTCGCTGGGTACTGACGGATGGCGTCATCGCGTCCTCCCGGGCCGGAACGGTCATCCGCTGGTTCGACCGTGACGGCGAGGTGCACGAGTGCCCGGCGAACACACACGAGACGCACGGGCTCGCGCCCGGCGACGACGTGCCGGTCTGGTTCAGCCTCCGCACCCCCTCCCGGTGCCGCACCCACACCCCGGAGGCCGAGGGCCGGGCACTGCGCCTGACCGGCCTGATCCTGCTCGGCATCGGTGCCGCGTCCGGCGTGCTCGGCATCGTGCTGCTCTTCATCTGAGATCCTCTGCGTTCGCACGGAGCCCGCCGCCGTGACCAGGCCCGGTCAGCGCTCGGAACGACCTCTCCACCCCGGCCACGTCCGGTTTACAGCGTGGAGAACCGGAGGCAGACTGCCGCCGGTTCACGCAACTCCAGGGGAACCACGCAATGTGCACAATCCTGATCTCGGCGGCCGCCGCCGCCATCCTCGCCGGGGCCGTCACCGGGACGTTCGGGGCCTCGCCGGCCCGGGCCGCTCCCTCCGATCCGGGCACGCCGGCCGCCACAACCGCCGATCCGTCCGGCTCCGAAACGACCGGCACGGTGAACGCCCTTCGGTCCAACCAGCGCAATGGATCATTCGATCTGCAGTCGCACCGCGGTGGCCGCGGCCAGTGGACCGAGGAATCACTGACCGCCTTCGCCGGGTCTCTCGAGTTGGGTGTGAGCACACTCGAGCTGGACACCCATTCGTCCAGTGACAACCAGGTGGTGGTGTGGCACGACGACGTGATGACGTCCAGCAAATGCGCCGACGCCGCGCCCGCGTTCCCCGGCGACCCGGCCTTTCCCTATGCCGACGACCGGGTGCGCGACCTGAGCCTGGCCGAAATCCGCACCCTGGACTGCGGCTACCAGCAGTTGCCGGGCTTCCCTGAGCAGGCGAACACCCCCGGCAGTCGGATCGGTCAGTCCTGCAGAGCTTCGACTGGGCGTCACTGAACCTCACCCGGCAAATCGCCCCGGATCTGACCCTGGGGGCCCGATCGAGCGGGGATTCCTGGCCGAGCGTCGGGCAGCCCGGATCCAGCCCGAACCTGGGCGGCATCGGCCTCCCGGTCGTCCCGTGGACGGCGAACGAGACCGCGAACTTGACCAGCCTGATGGAGGAGGGAGTGGACGGCATCATCACCGACTACCCCGACCGCCTCCGCACGGTCCTCGAGGAGCGCGGCCTGAAGGTGCCGGCGGCGTACACCCGGTGACGGATGCGCCCCGGGCGCTGGTGCGCACCGGGCGCGTCGTGTAGCGTGTGGTCAGACCACACCGCCCGACGCGTGGTCCCCCGTCGGGCACACCGCATGCCACCCCAACGTCGAGGAGGAGCCCGTGAGCATTGAACGCCGTGCCTGGGAAGTCGTGTTGCAGAGCATCGAGCTGGATCTCCTCAGTGGGCGACTACGCCCGGGTGACCATCTTCCGCCCGAGCGGGCCCTCGCCGCCGAGCTGGGCGTCGGACGGTCCAGCGTGCGCGAGGCCATCCGGGTGCTCGAAGTGCTCGGGCTGCTTCGCACGTCCGCCGGGTCGGGGCCCACGGCGGGTGCGATCATCGTGGCCCTGCCCGGCGGCGGCATGTCGGCGCTGATGCGTCTGCAGGTGGCGGCGCAGGGGTTCCCCGTCGCTGACGTGGTCAAGACCCGGCTGGTGCTCGAGGCCTCGGTCGTGACCGAGCTGGCGGAGGCATCCGCCCAGGCCAGTTCCACCATGGACGCCAACGCCTCCCTGCACCCCGACCTGACGACGCCCGAGCTGCTGCTCTACGCCATGGAGTCTCCCGCGCTGACCGAGGGGGAATTCCTGGCCCTCGACGCCGCGTTCCACCTGGCCCTGGCCACCGCATCGGGCAACCAGGTCGTGACCGCCACGATGGCGGGGCTGCGCAGTGCCATCGAGGGCTATGTGCGGGCGGGCGCGACCAGCCTCGCTTCCTGGCCCGACACCTCCGCCCGGCTCCGCACCGAACACCGCGCGATCCTCGGCGCGATCGAGGCCGGCGATCCCCCGGCCGCCCGCAGCCTCGTGCAGTCCCATATCGCGGGTTACTACGCCGAAACCCACCTTGCCAACCACCTGCCCGACCTCTTCGCCAACGACCACACGGATGCCAACGGGCACCCGGTGGCCCGATAGAAAGGACCCTTCGACCATGGTTCAACGACGCATCCCGAAGATCAAAGACCTTGCCCCGCTGATGCACTTCAAGACCCCCGAGCTGAACGCGAAGAGGCGCCGCCTCGAGGGCGCGCTCACCATCTACGACCTGCGCGACATCGCCAAGAAGCGCACCCCCAAGGCCGCGTTCGACTACACCGACGGCGCCGCCGAGGCCGAGCTGTCGCTGGGCCGTGCCCGCCAGGCCTTCGAGGACATCGAGTTCAACCCGTCGATCCTGCGGGACGTGTCGGCCGTGTCGACGGGCTGGGACGTGCTCGGCGCCCCCGTGGCCCAGCCCTTCGGAATCGCCCCGACCGGGTTCACCCGGATGATGCAGACCGAGGGTGAGATCGCGGGCGCCCACGTCGCGGCCCGGGCCGGCATCCCCTTCTCCCTGTCGACCATGGGCACCACGTCGATCGAGGACGTCAAGGCCGCGAACCCCCACGGGCGCAACTGGTTCCAGCTCTACATGTGGAAGGACCGCGACCGCTCGATGGCGCTCGTGGACCGGGCCGCGAAGGCCGGCTACGACACCCTGCTGGTGACTGTGGACGTGCCCGTGGCGGGCGCGCGCCTGCGCGACAAGCGCAACGGTTTCTCGATCCCGCCGGCCCTGACCGCCGGAACGGTCATCAACGCACTGCCGCGGCCGGAATGGTGGATCAACTTCCTCACCACCGAACCGCTCGCCTTCGCCAGCCTCGACCGCTGGAGCGGCACAGTCGCCGACCTGCTCGACACCATGTTCGACCCCACCGTCACCTTCGAGGACCTGGCCTGGATCAAGGCGCAGTGGCCCGGCAAGATCGTCGTCAAGGGCGTACAGAGCCTGGCGGATGCGCGCACGCTCGCCGACCTCGGCGTGGACGGCATCATCCTCTCCAACCACGGCGGGCGCCAGCTCGACCGCGCCCCGATCCCGTTCCACCTGCTGCCGAACGTCGTGCGCGAGGTCGGCAGCGAATACGAGGTGCATCTGGACACGGGCATCATGAGCGGCGCCGACATCGTCGCGTCCGTCGCCCTCGGTGCCCGCTTCACCCTGGTCGGCCGCGCCTACCTCTACGGCCTGATGGCCGGCGGCGAGGCCGGCGTCGACCGGGCCGTCCAGATCCTCTCCGAGCAGGTCTCCCGCACCATGCGACTGCTCGGCGTGAACAGCCTGGAGGAGCTCGAGCCGGGCCACGTCACCCAGCTCGCACGCCTCGGCCGCATCGCGCAGCCGGTGGCGGCATCCGTCGGCGTGTAGCGCCGTGGCCGCCCGGCCGGTCGGACCTCGCCGAGTGTCGCCGTTTGTGCCGAGCTGACCCGTTCCAATGGGTCAACTCGGCACAAGCGGAATAACTCGGCGGCTCGGCTACGCGGCGGCGAGCTCTGCGAGCACGGCGGCCAATTGCTCGACCGCCCAGTCGAGGTCGGCCTCGGAGACCACGATCGGCGGGGCCAACCGGATGGTGAAGCCGTGGGTGTCCTTCGCGAGCACGCCGCGGGCCAGGAGGGCCTCGCAGACCACCCGGCCGGGGGCCAGCGTCGGGTCGATGTCGATGCCGGCCCAGAGGCCGGCGCCACGCACGGCCACGACGCCCTGGCCGATCAACCCGGTCAGCCCGTCGTGCAGGCGGGCGCCGAGAACGCGCGCGCGCTCCTGCTGCTCGCCGGTGGCCAGCAGTTTCACCACGGCGAGGCCGACGGCCGCCGCCAGCGGGTTGCCGCCGAAGGTCGAGCCGTGCTCGCCGGGGCGGAGCACGCCGAGGATGTCCCGATTGCCGACGACCGCCGAGACCGGCACGATGCCGCCGCCGAGTGCCTTGCCGAGCAGGTAGAGGTCAGGAACGACGCCCACCAGGTCGCAAGCGAAGGTCGCTCCCGTGCGGCCGAGGCCGGACTGGATCTCGTCGGCGATGAACAGCACATTGTGGCGGTTCGTGATCTCGCGCACGGCCGGCAGGTAGTCGGCCGGCGGCACGACGATGCCGGCCTCGCCCTGGATGGGCTCGAGCAGCACCGCGACCGTGTTCGCGTCGATCGCAGCCTCGAGGGCCGCGGCGTCTCCGTAGGGAACCGTGCGGAACCCCGGCGTGAACGGCCCGAAATCCTTACGGGCCGACTCGTCGTCGGAGAAGCTGACGATCGTGGTGGTGCGGCCGTGAAAGTTCTCCCCGGCCACGATGATGTTCGCCATCCCGGCGGCGACGCCCTTGACCCGATAGCCCCAGGCGCGGGCCACCTTGATGCCGGACTCCACCGCCTCGGCGCCCGTGTTCATCGGCAGGACCATGTCCTTGCCGGAGAGCTCGGCGAGCGCGGTCACGAACGGGCCGAGCTGGTCGTTGTGGAAGGCGCGGCTGGTGAGCGTGATGCGGCCCAGTTGCTCGCGAGCGGCGTCCAACAGGAGCGGGTTGGAGTGGCCGAAGTTGACCGCGGAGTACGCGGCCAGGCAGTCCAGGTAGCGGCGGCCGTCGACATCCGTCACCCAGGCGCCGTCGCCGGACGCGACGACCACGGGCAGCGGATGGTAGTTGTGGGCCGCGTGCTCGTCTTCCAGCGCGATATACGCGGCCTGTCCGAGCGCGACAACCGGGGCGGTGGCCTGGTCGGTCATCGGGGCGGTCATCGGCGCAGCTCCAGGGTGCAGCACTTCACGCCTCCTCCACCGAGCAGCAGCTCGGACAGGTCGACCCCGATCGGGTTGAAGCCGCGGGCGCGCAGTTGGGCCTCGAAGCCCTTCGCCCGCGCGGCGATGACCACGTTGTAGCCGTCGGAATAGGAGTTGAGGCCGAGGATGGCCGCGTCCTTCTCGGCGACGATGATGGCGTCCGGGAATCGCTCGCGCAGGATGGCCAGGCTCGGCTCGTCGAACGCGCTCGGCAGGTAGGCGATCTCGCCGTTGCCCGTGGCCGGCGACGCGTCGAGCACGGCGATGGCCGTGTCGAGGTGGTAGAAGCTCGGATTGATCAGGTTGAGCGTGATCACGGGGCGGCCGTAGATCGCCGACACCTCTTCATGGCTGTTCGAGGCGCTGCGGAACCCGGTGCCCGCGAGGATCACGTCGCCCACGAGCAGGAAGTCGCCCTCGCCCTCGTTGATCTCCGCCGGCACGCGCACGTCGAATCCGTTGGCGCCGAACCAGTCCATGTAGGCCGGACCTTCCGGCTGGCGTTCGGCGTAGGTGAAGGCCGCGCCGTAGGAGATGTTGTCGATGACGAATCCGCCATTGGCCGCGTAGACCATGTCCGGCAGGCCGTCGACGGGGTCGATCAGGTGCACGTCGAAGCCGAGGCCGACATAGGTGTCGTGAAGCGTTTGCCACTGGGCGACGGCGAGCGCGGTGTCCGTCGGGATGGCGGGATCCATCCAGGGGTTGATGCGATAGACGACGGAGAAGAAGTCGGGCTTGCACATCAGCACGGTGCGCTTGACGGGCGTGCGCACGGGGAGGGCCGGCGAGACGAGCTCGTCCAGGTTCGGGGCGGTGAGGTTGGTCGACATGGTGACTCCTTTGGCGGCCATCCGCCCCCTTCGGGTGAGGTCGGCTGGCGGGGTGGATGGCGGACCAGGTCACTCACGAGAGCTCTGCCGGCACGAAACGCCTGGGCAGAGACGCCATCTTTAGTCTCACACAGCACGAATCGGATGTGCACCCCACTCTGCGCCGAAAACGTGCGCACGTCCGGCCCCTCACGCAGTTTTCCGCCACAACGGGCGATGACGGATGCCGCACGTCCGCCCGTTGGTCCGCTCGCCACGGCGCAGCTATCCAGTGAATTGCGCTATCGTGCGCGGGTTTTCTGCGTTCATGAGTGCGCCAGCGCAACGATGCCCCCTAGACTCTCGGCATGGACAACCTCGACCGTGGCATTCTCGACCTGCTCCGCCAGAACGCCCGGGCGGGCTACGGCGATATCGGCTCGGTCGTCGGACTCTCGGCGTCGGCCGTGAAACGCCGGGTCGACCGGCTCGTGGCCGACCGCGTCATCCGCGGTTTCACCATCCAGGTGGATCCGGCCATCGACGGCATGAGCACCGAGGCCTACGTCGAGCTGTTCTGCCGCGGCACCGTGGCGCCCGAGGAATTGCTGCGCATCCTGTCCGGGGTGCCGGAGGTCGTGGACGCCGGAACCGTCACGGGCAGCGCCGACGCCATCGTGCACATCCGGGCCCGGGACATCCCCGGTCTGGAGGCGGCGCTGGAAAAGGTGCGTTTGGCACCCAACGTGGACCACACCCGCAGCGCGATCGTGCTCTCCCGGCTGATTCACCGCTCCGCCGAGTAGCCGCCCGGCTCCCAGAAGGATCGGACCGGCCGGCGCCGAGGACATCAGCGCGGCGCGTGTCGCTAGCCCGGCACCGGGACGGGGCGCCGGGTCACGGGGGCCAGCAGGTGGATCAGGGCGACCGCCGCGATCGATCCGGCGCAGAGGATGCCGGCAAGCACCACGATCTGGAACCTCCCTGCCTCGAGCGGCGAGGCTCCACCGAAAATCGCTCCCACGAAGGCTCCGGGCAGCGTGACCAGCCCGGTGGTCTTCGTCTGGTCGGTCGAGGGGATCAGGGCGAAGTACACCGCGCGGCAGGCCAGTTCCCGGGTGGACTGGCGCGGGGTGGCGCCGAGGGCCAGCCAGCCCTCGACCTCCTCCCAGTGCTCGGTCACGCCCTCGGTGAAGCGCCGGCCGGAGAGCGTGGCGATCGACATGGCGTTGCCCATGATGATGCCGCCGAACGACAACACGTAGCGCGGCGTGAACTCGAGCGCGCCGGTGCCGAAGACCACGAGGAGGGTGACCATCACGCCCAGGCCCATCGAGGCGGCCACCCAGGTCGCGTGCCGCCGGGTGGCGCCGATCCGGCGGGTGACCGTGCCGACCGCAGCGGTGAACATGACCGCCAGACCCACGCCGACCCAGAACGGGTCGGAGATGATGCCGCTCAGGATCAGGCTGATCGCGGCGAGCTGCAGGGCGCCGCGCAGCACGGCGAGGGCCGGTGCGAACGGATGCGGCACCCGGTAGCCGTGCAGCACCAGCGTGACGATCGCGATGAGCAGCGCGATCCCGAGCAGGGTCGGCGCCAGTCCGGCCAGCTGGGCGGGGAGGTCGCGGGGCCAGGTCACGTGACGAGCCTAGCGAGCCGCCGCGCCCGGCAGGCCCCGGTGATCGGAATCCGTCAACGACTGGGCTCCGTCAGCGCGTGGAAGGGGCGCTGGCGATCGCACGGACGGCCCTGGGCATCCGTTGAGGCCGCCAGTGCCCGAGAAAGCTAGCCGTCGTACGAGGCGGCGAGGCGGCGGAAGCCCTCATCGAGGCTCACCGCGGGCGTCCACCGCAGCTCGGACCGGGTGCGGCGCTGGTCGAACCAGTGCGCGGTCGAGAGCTGCTCGGCCAGGAACCGGGTCATCGGAGGCTCGTCGGCGCCCGGACGGATGCGCCAGGCCGCCTCGATCAGCGCCCCCGCACCGCGGGCAACCCCGGCCGGGACCCGCCAGGCCGGCGCCGGCACGCCGGCAGCCCGGCACATGCCCGCGAGCAGTTCGGCGACCGGCCGCGGCTCCCCGTTCGTGATCACGTAGGAGCGGCCGTGCACGGCGTCGGCCTGATCGAGGGCTGCCGCGATGGCCGTGGCGGCGTTGTCGATGTAGGTGGTGTCGATCAGGGCGGCGCCGTGGCCGAGCAGCGGCAGGCGTCCGGCGCGGGCGCGCTCGACGATCCGGGCCACGAGCTGGGTGTCTCCCGGCCCCCAGACCAGGTGCGGACGCACGGCGACCACGCGCAGGGCGGTCGAATCCGCGGCGAGGGCGACCAGTTCGGCCTCGGCCTTGGTGCGGGCGTAGGGACCGCGGGCCCCGGCCGGGTCGGCCGGCTCGGCGTCGCTGCCGACAATGGATGCCCCGGCGTGGGCGACCGAGGGCGACGACACGAAGACGAAGCGGGAGGCTCCGGCATCCGTGGCCGCGGCCAGCAGGGTGCGCGTGCCGCCCACGTTCACGGCGGCGAACTCGGCCGGGCTGCCGGCCAGGGACACCTTGGCGGCCAGGTGCACGACCGCGTCCATTCCGGCGACGGCGCGCCGGGCCTCGGCGGGCGCGGTGACCGAGCCGAGCAGGTCGGTCACGCCGGGCACGCCCGACGGGCGCCGCTGGAAGGCGCGCACCTCGTGTCCGGCGGCCGCGATCTCGGCCGCGACGGCGCGGCCGAGGAAGCCGCTGGCCCCGGTGACAAGCACCCTCACGGCAGCACCGTCGGCGAAAATGCGCTGCGCGGGTGCTGCGCCGCTGCGCGCGTGGCCTGCCGGCAGCGGAGGGGCGCAGCCTGCGCGTGACGCGAGAGGCGCCTCACGGGCGGGTCATCCGCGCGCCGGATAGGATGCCGCCGGCCCAGCGCCCCAGCCGGGTGCGGTCGATCTTCGAGTTGTGACGGATGTCCGTGGGCAGGTGCGGCACGACCAGCACCGCGGCCAGCGGCAGCCCCGCGACGGCACGCACGGCGGCGGCCAGCCCGGGGTCGGCCAGCGCGACCCGGCGGGTCGGCGTGCGGGTCTCGACCACGGCGACCACCTGCTGGGTGCCGGTCGGCCCAACCCCGACGACGGCGGCCCGGGCCACCGCTGCGACGGACTCGATGCGCTGCTCGGGACCGACCGGGGTCACGACGCCGGTCGCCGTCGTGATCACGTGCGGCAGGCGCCCTTCCACCCAGAGGCGTCCGGCGGCGTCGAAGTGCCCGACGTCGCCCGTGCGGTGCCAGCGTTCACCGGGCACGGCGCCGCTGCGGGCGGCCCGGTCGGTCAGCCACAGGCGGTCGTAGTGGTCCTCGACGTGCGGCGCGGAGACCACGATCTCGCCGGTGACCCCGGCGGCCTCCGACAGCTCGCCGGTGGCGTGCCCCTGGGCGTCGAGGGCGCTCGTGCGGATGCGCGTGGTCGCCGTCGCGCGGCCGACGCAGACCCCGCCGGGGCCGGCCGGGGCATCCGTCGCCGTCGCGGCAGAGGACAAGGCAGACGGCGAGACCCCCGGCGTGGTCGCCGTGGCCATCGCCTCGCGGATGCCGTCGAGCGAGATGTCGGCCATCAGCAGCCCCTCGGTCATGCCGTAGGGCGTGTGTGCGGAGGCCGACGGCATCAGCCGGGCCGCGGCCGCGAGCAGCGGCTCGGAGACGGGGGCACCGGCGGAGAGAAAGCTCGACACGCCGGCGAGGCTGACATGGTCGGCGGCGGTCAGGCTGCCGGCGGTGGCAACGACGTTGGCCAGCGCGGCCGGCGACAGGAATACCACGGTCGCGTCGATGGCGGCGACCGCGGCGGCGACGGATGCGGCGGTCAGGGTCTTCGGCTTCGTCACGTCCATGTCCGGGGTCACCGAGCGGGCGCCGAGGGCCGGGCCGAGCAGCGCGAACGGGGCGAAGCCGGCCACCAGGCCGGTGCCGCGGCCCACGCCGTACTGCGCGAACAGCGCGTGGCTGACCGCGGCGAGCTGGCCGTGCGTGTAGACGACGCCCTTGGCCGGCCCGGTCGAGCCGGAGGTGAACAGCACGGCGGCAGTGTCTCCGGGTTCCGGCGGCGGCGGAAGCTGCTCGTCCACGCCGAGCGCGATCAGCTCGGCGAGGGTGGCGGAGATGTCGAGGGCGCGCATGGCGGCGCGGGGAAACCGCGCCACGGAGATCTTCTGGCCGGGCCAGTCGAGGGCCCGGGCGGCGAGCAGCCCGGGGGCGGCGCCGATCACGTGGTCGGGGCGCGCGCCGCGCACGGCGCGGGTCAGCCCGCGTAGGCCGAGGCCGGCATCCGCGACCACCACGATCGCGCCGATCCGCACGCAGGCGTAGAGCACCGCGGTCAGGTCGGCGCCGGGTGGAACGAGCAGCGAGACCCGGTCGCCTTTCCGCACGCCGATACGATCGAGGCCGCAGGCGAGCTGCCGCACCCGCCGGGAGAGCAGACGCCAGCTGACGACGCGGGGTGCGCCGCCCCCGGGCGGGGCCATGTCGACCAGCGCGGTCTCGTCGCTGTTCTGCAGTTCGTCCAGGTAGTGCCAGAGCGGATGCCGCTCGCCGGCCGCCCAGCCGCCCACACCCTGTTCGACCGAAACGGCAACCTGAGGGGCAGCGGAGGAAGCGGCGGAGGCGACAGCAGCGATTGCAGCGGCAGGCACCGCGCGGTCGCCGAGCCAGGTCAGGGCGGCCGCGGCGTAGTCGACGTCTTCCATGACGAGATGCCCGGCACCCTCGAAGCGATGCACGTCCGCGTGCGGCAGGCGGTCCACGAGGTCGTCGAGGTAGCGATCGCTGAAGATCGGGTCGGTCGGGCCCCAGAGCATCAGGGCCGGTACGGTCAGGTCGCGGATGCCGCCGGAGATGCGGGCGATTTCGGCCGCGCTTTCGTGTGCGCCATGCACCGGGATGTCGGCGACGAACGCGCCGATCCCGCCGCGGCGGGCCGCGCCGCGGTAGGGCGCGCGATACGCCTGCTTCACCGCGGCCGGAAGCGGCGGGTGCGCCAGTGCCAGTGTCGTCTCCAGAAACGCCGGCGTGGCCACGGTGCCGGAGCCGAGCACGCTGCTCCGCAGTGCCAGCCGCAGCGGGGCCGGCACCGGCGCATCGCCCGGCTGGTGCACGGCCGTGTTCAGCAGCATGACCCCGGCGAGCACGTCCGGGTGGTCGACGGCCCAGCCGAGCGAGATCGACCCGCCCCAGTCGTGACCGAAGGTGACCACCGGGCCGGCCAGGCCGAGGGTGTCGGTCAGCTCGCCCAGGTCCCGCACGCGCGTGGCGAGCGGGCGCACCGCGCCGCTTCGCTCGGAGAAGCCCATCTCGAGCTGGTCGACGGCGATGACGCGCCAGGCCTCGCCGCCGTGACAGGCCGCATCCGTCGCCGCCGTGACGAACTCGCGCCACAGGTAGGACCAGGTGGGGTTACCGTGCACGCAGAGCACCGTGCCCACGGGGGTGACGCCCAGCTCGGCGAGACGCTCCGCGTTGTCGAGCAGGTGCCAGGTGCGGGTGACCGGATGCCCGGAGGCGGTCGACACGACCGGCACCAGGCGCGAGAACGCGGCATCGAGCCCCGACAGGCCGGCCGGCGGCAGGGACGCGGGCGCCGGCGTCGCCGCGTCGCGCGGGAGACGGTAGGACACGGGAGCAGAGCCGCGCTTCACCAGGCGAGTTCCATCATGGCCGTGTTCAGGCCACTGCCGACGCCCATCAGCAGCACCCGGTCGCCGGTCCTGAGCCGCGCGGCTTCCTCGGCCAGGGTGATCGGGATCGACGCGGGCCCCACATTGCCGTACAGCGGGTAGGTGAGCGGCACCCGGCTGCGGTCCAGCCCGGTCGCCTTCACGATCGCGTCGGTGTGCACATCCGACACCTGGTGCAGGATGTACCGGTCCATGCCCGACCAGTTCCAGTCGCGTTTGGCCTCGGTCCAGGCCGAAACGACGAGCTCCATGCCGCCCTTGAGCAGCGCCTTGGCGTCGGTGAACATGCCGTCGACGCTGCCGACGCAGAGGCCGTTGAACTCGGTGGCGGCGCGGGTCACGCCGCCGAGGATGCGGTGCCCTTCCGGATGCGCGTCGGCCCGACCGAGCACGGCCGCGGCCGCGCCGGAGCCGAGCGTCAGGCTCGCGAACTCGCTCATGAAGTCCTTGCGGTTGATGTCCGGGCGGCCGAGGCGCTCGATCGTGTTGGTCTGGATCTCGTCGGCGTCCTCCCCGTCGATGATCACGGCGTACTGCACCTGGCCGGAGTCGATCAGCTGTGCGGCCAGGGTCATGCCGTTGACGAAACCGAGGCAGGCGTTCGCGATGTCGAAGTTCGTGGCCGAGGAGGGCAGGCCGAGGCCGTGGTGGATGCGCACGGCCACCGAGGGCTCGAGGTGCTTGCGGGTCACCGAGGTGTTGATCATCAGGCCGACCTGGCCCGGCTGGATGCCGGCGGCGGCCAGGGCGCGCGTGCCGGCCGCGACGGCCGCGTCGTCGAAGGCCTGGCCGGGCGCCCAGTTACGGCGCTCGTGCACGCCCGCCACCCGCTGGAGCAGGCCGCTCGGCAGCTTCAGCCGTTTGAGGGCCGGCTGCAGGCGACGATCGATGTCCACCGAGGTCGTGACCTGCGGGGCGAGCTCGGTCGCCACCGACAGCAGGGCGACATTGCGGTGCGTCGTCGTTGCGTTACCGTCCAACTGTGGATCCCCTGTCGAATTGCAGCAGTGGTCAGCCGCGCCTCGATCATTGTGCACCAGAAGCCTGATCGTTGTCCGCACTCCTGCTGGTGCAGTCGACCGCAGACTGCGGCCACCAAAGACCTATTTTAGCCTTGTGGTCGGCCGCCGTCGCACGGGCCGCAGCCCGGCCCCTAGATGATCCCCTCGGAGAGTGTGCTCGGGTTGCCGAAGCGGTGCGCCGTGATCGAGATCGCCTGCTCGCGCAGGAACGGGAGCAGCTCGACCCGGCCGGCCTGGGTGACGGGGTGTGCGTACACCGCGATGTCCGGGCTGCCGCCGAGCGCGTGGGCCAGGCGGGAGGCCTCCGCCTGCGCCCCTGTCAGGCGGTCCCCGCCGATCAGGCGCACCCGGCTGGTGCGGATGCCACCGGCCTCGGCCCGCTGCAGCCATTCGTCGTCGCTCTCGACCGAAACCGCGATCTCGCGCTCGGCGAGCACGTTGCGCACCATCGGCGGCACCGGGATGGCACTGGAGACCTCGAACGACGCCGTCGACAGGGTCGCGGCAATGATCACGCGCAGCAGGTCGGCGAGGGTGCCGGCCTCGGTCAGGCGCACGGTGACGGGCAGCGGGCGGTAGCGGAACAGGTTGCGTTCGAGACCGAGGTCTGAGACGTCCCTGACCGCGCCGAACTCGTCGCGCCAGACCAGCGCGTCACTCAGCGCCGACCGGCGCAGCACGTCGAAGTCCGCGTAGTCGAGCACGGTCTGCGCCGCCTCTATCAGGGCGGTGACGGTTTGGTCGAGGCCGCGCAGGTGGAGCGTCGAGCTGTTGCGGCCGGCTTCGCTCACCCAGCTGCCGAACCCGTACAGGTAGTTCGGGCCGCCGGCCTTGGTGCCCGGGCCCACGGCCGAGCGCTTCCAGCCGCCGAAGGGCTGGCGCTGCACGATCGCGCCGGTGATGCCGCGGTTCACGTAGAGGTTTCCGGCCTCGATCGTGTCCAGCCATTCGGTCAGCTCGGCCGGGTCGAGCGAGTGCAGCCCCGAGGTGAGGCCGTAGTCGACCGCGTTCTGGAAACGGATGGCCTCCGCCAGGTTGCGGGCGTGCATCACTCCGAGCACGGGCCCGAAGAACTCGGTCAGGTGCACGTAGGAGCCGGGCAGCACCCCGGTGCGGATGCCCGGCGACCAGAGGGTGCCGGACTCGTCGAGCTGCTGGGGCTCGACCAGCCACTTTTCGCCGACGCCGAGCGTGGTGAGGGCGTGGCGCAGCTTGCCCTCGGCCGGCTCGATGATGGGGCCCATCTGGGTGACCGGGTCGGAGGGGCGGCCGACGCGCAGGGAGGTCGCGGCATCCGTCAACTGACTGATGAAGCGCTCCGATTTGGCGACCGATCCGACCAGGATGACCAGGCTCGCGGCCGAGCACTTCTGCCCGGCGTGCCCGAAGGCGCTCTTGATGACATCGGCGGCGGCGAGGTCGAGGTCGGCGGAGGGAGTGACGATGATGGCGTTCTTGCCGCTTGTCTCGGCCAGGAGGGGCAGGTCTTCGCGGAAGCTGCGGAACAGCTGCGCGGTCTCGTAGCCCCCGGTCAGGATGACGCGGTCGACGGCCGGGTGCGAGATCAGGCGGGTACCCAGTTCCCGGTCGGCGAGGTCCACGAGCACGAGCAGGTCGCGCGGCACGCCGGCTTCCCAGAGCGCCTCGACCATGACCGCGCCGGAACGCTGGGCGAGCTTGGCGGGCTTGACGATGACGCCGGAGCCGGCCGCGAGGGCGGCGAGCACGCCGCCGGCGGAGATGGCTACCGGGAAATTCCACGGCGGGGTGACCACGGTCAGCTTCGAGGGCACGAAGATCGCGCCCTGCACGGCGTCGAGGTCGCGGGCCCGTTCGGCGTAGTAGTGGGCGAAGTCGATCGCCTCGCTGACCTCGGGGTCACCCTCGGCGATGGTCTTACCGGTTTCGGCGGCCATCACCTCGATCAGGCGGTCGCGGTTCGCGGCGAGCGCGAGCCCGGCCCGGTGCAGCACTGCGGCGCGCTCCGCTCCGGTGCGCTGCCCCCAGGCGGCGCCGCAGGCCGCCGCGGCCTCAATCAGGCGGTCCAGCTCGGCCGGGTCGCTGACCCGGGCGTCACGGATGGCGTCCAGCCCGAGCGTGGAGGTCTCGACCCGGCTCAGGATGTGACGACCCCAGGCCCGGTTCGCGGGCAGGGACGGGTCTGTGTCGGGTTCGTTGTGGAAACCGGGGTGCGGCAGGCTCTCGACCGAGCCGCGGGTGAGCCCGAGCACGGCTGCGGTGAGCCCGACGCCGGACTCGTCGCCGAATTCATCCTCGTCATCGCCGGATTCGCTTGCGGGTACCTCGCCGCGGCCGGCTGCATCGAGCTGGGTGACCTGGATACGGTCCTGGCGGCGGTTCGGCTGTGGGACGACCGCGTCGAGGCCCGCGAGAGAGGCCAGGAACCGCTCCTTCTCGCGGTCGAAGAGCTGCGGGGAACTCGTCAGCTCGAACACCGCCGACATGAAGTTGTCCTGGCTGGCGTTCTCCTCGAGGCGGCGGATCAGATAGCTGATGGCCACGTCGAATTCGGCCGGGTTCACGACGGGCGTGTAGAGCAGGAGGCGGCCGACGTCGCGGCTCACGGCCTCGGCCTGGCTGGTGGCCATGCCCAGCAGCATCTCGAACTCGACCCGGTCGTCCACGCCGCGCTTCGTGGCCAGGAGGTGGGCCCAGGCCACGTCGAAGAGGTTGTGGCCGGCGACGCCGATCTTGACGGCATCCGTGTTCTGCGGGGTGAAGGCCCAGTCGAGCACGCGCTTGTAGTTCGTGTCGCTGTCCTGCTTGGTGGAGTAGGTCGCCAGCGGCCAGTCGTGCACGGCCGAGTCGACGTGTTCCATGGCCAGGTTGGCGCCCTTGACGACACGCACCTTGATCGGGGCTCCGCCCGCGGCCCGGCGGCCCTGTGCCCAGTGGGTAAGACCCTGCAGGGCCCCGAGGGCGTCGGGCAGGTAGGCCTGCAGCACGATGCCGGCCTCCAAGTGCAGCAGCTGAGGCTGGTCGAGGATGCGCTCGAACACCGCGATGGTGAGGTCGAGGTCGCGGTACTCCTCCATGTCGAGGTTGATGAACTTGGCCCCGGTGGTGGAGCCGCCCCCGGTGGTCGAACCGCCCCCCGCCGCCAGCTCGTAGAGCGGGGTCAGGCGTTCGACGACGCGGTCGACGGCCTCGTCGAAGGACCACATCGACAGCTGGCTGGCGATGGAGGAGACCTTGATCGAGACGTAGTCCACGTCGTCGCGGGCCAGCAGGGCGCGGGTTCCCTCGAGGCGGCGCAGCGCCTCCTTCTCCCCGAGCACGGCCTCGCCGAGCAGGTTGATGTTGAGCCGGTTGCCGGACTCGCGCAGGTGGGCGATCGCCGGACCGAGCTTCTCGGGCGTGGCGTCCACGACCAGGTGCCCGACCATCTGGCGCAGCACCTTCCGCGCGGCGGGGATGACCACCCAGGGCACCACCGGGCCGAGCACGCCGCCGAGGCCGATGGCCCCGCGCAGGTAGGAGGGCAGGAAGCCGGGCGCCTGTTTCGCAACCTTCTGCAGGTTGTAGCCGGCGACCATGAGGTCTTCCGGGCGCATGACGCCGTCGACGAAGCCCACGGTGAAGTCGAGCCCGTTCGGGTCTTTCAGCACGCCGGCGAGGCGCTGGGCCGACAGGTCGGCGGGGATCGTGGCGCTCTCGGCGAGCCACTTCTGCACGAGGGCGACCACATCGGCGCTGAGATCGTGCTGCACGGATGGAGTGGAGTTGGTCATGGTCACGAGGCTAGTTCTTTCGTTCACGGCGGACGACTGTTCTCAGTGTGAGGTTTTCGTTCCTTTAGCAAAAGCGAATCTTTATGATCGATATTGATTAGCATTTATGATCAGTATTGATACGATCGAGGAGGGTGACGGATGCTGGATGTGCGCCGACTGCGTCTGCTGCACGAGCTCAAGATCCGCGGCACCCTGGCGGGAGTCGCCGAAGCCCTCGCTTACAGCCCGTCCGCTGTGTCGCAGCAGCTCGCGCTACTGGAGAAAGAGGCCGGGGTTTCCCTGTTGCAGAAGGTCGGGCGCCGGGTGCGGCTCACCCCGCAGGCCGAGGTTCTGGTGCTGCACACGACCTACCTGCTCGAACGGCTGGAACTGGCCGAGGCGGAGATGACCGCGTCGCTGACGACCGTGTCCGGCACGGTGCGCGTGGCCCTGTTCCAGTCCGCGGCGCACGCCCTCATCCCTCAGGCCCTCACGTTGCTCGCCGAGGAGTTCCCCGAGCTGCGGGTCGAGGTCACCGAGCGCGAGCCGGAGCGCGGCCTGTTCGAGGTGTCTGCGCGCGATTTCGACCTCGTGCTCGCCGAACAGTATCCCGGGCACACCCGGGTGCACTGGCCTGACCTGGACCGTGTGAACCTGGCGACGGATGCGCTCCGGCTGGCCGTTCCGCCCTCGCGCGGCGGCCGCGCGGCGGCAGCGTCGCTCGCCGACGCCGCCGATCTGCCCTGGGTGATGGAGCCGGAGGGAACCGCCTCACGGCACTGGGCGACCCAGCTCTGCCGGTCGGCGGGATTCGAGCCCGACGTGAGGTTCGAGACGGCCGACCTGATCGCGCACATCCGCCTGATCGAATCCGGCAATGCCGTCGGCATCCTGCCGGACTTGATCTGGGCCGGGAAGATGCCGACCGTCCGCGGTGTCGAGCTGCCCGGCGGGCCGCTCCGCACCGTCTTCTCCTCGGCCCGGCGCTCGAGTGCCAGCCGACCGGGCGTGCTCGCCGTGCGCGACGCCCTGGCCCGCGCCGTGGAACTGGTCGCCGCCTCGGTGACAGGTTGACCTTCCCCGGCTTTGATCGTTGAACGGGCGCGTCCGGCGGCTCGCGTCGACACCCGTGAACGGAGCCCCACCATGACGAAGCCAACCGCTGTGCTCGCCTTCGCCGCCGTCGCCCTGGGCCTGACCGGATGCTCCACCGGCGCCGATAGCGCGGACGTGACGGGCACGTGGGGCACCCCCGACGCCAGCGGTACGCCCGGCCTCGAGCTGAAGGCCGACTCGTCCGTGACCGGCACCGACGGCTGCAACCGGCTCGTCGGCACCTGGTCGATGAGCGGCGACACCGTCGAGTTCGGCACGTTCGCGTCGACCCTGATGGCCTGTGAGGGCGTCGACACCTGGCTGGGCGGAGCGAGCACGGCCACCGTGGCCGGGTCGACCATGACCATCCAGGACGCCGACGGCGACGAGTTCGGCACGCTCGAACGTGCCGACTGACCCGGCCGGGCGGGCAAGCTGCGCGGGCCCGACGCCCCGGGCTGGTCTCGGTTCCTGAGTAGTCTCGGTGCATGAGCGAACCCACACACGATGTCGTGATCATCGGCGGCGGACACAACGGCCTGACGGCCGCCGCCTATCTGGCCCTGGCCGGCAAAAGCGTTCTCCTACTCGAGCAGGGCGAACACGTCGGAGGCGCGGCCATCTCAGCCCCGGCCTTCCCCGGCGTCGACGCGCGGCTCTCGCGCTACTCCTACCTGGTTAGCCTGCTGCCGCAGCGAATCATCGACGAGCTCGGTCTCGAGATCGGGCTGGCCCGGCGCCGGTACTCCTCGTACACCCCCGATCCGGCCGACACCCGAACCGGACTCCTGGTCGACCGCGGCGACGAGCCGGCCACCCGCGCCAGCTTCGACCGGGTCGGCGCGGCCGCCGATTTTTCCGCCTGGAATGCCTTCTACCGTGACACGGAGAGCGTTGCCCGGGCGCTCTTCCCCACCGTCTGCGAGCCGCTGCCCACGCGCTCGGAGGCCAGGACCCTGCTCGGAGACGACATGCTTTGGGAGCAGTTCTTCGAGCGGCCGCTCGGCGGCGCGCTCCGTGATCGCTTCCAGAACGACCTCGTGCGCGGGGTGGTCGCCACCGACGGCCTGATCGGCACCTTCACGTCGCTGGACAGCGCGGAGCTCGACGCGAACCGCTGCTTCCTGTACCACGTCATCGGCAACGGGACCGGGGACTGGGACGTGCCGGTCGGCGGCATGGGCGCCGTCTCCGGCGAGCTGGAGAAGGCCGCCCGGCAGGCCGGCGCCCGGATCGTGACGGAGGCCGAGGTCACCGGCGTCACGCCGGAGGGCGAGGTGAGCTACCGGCACGGCGGCGCCCTGCGGGTCGTTCAGGGCCGGCACGTGCTCGCCAACGTCGCCCCGTGGGTGCTGCGGGGTCTCCTCGGCGAGGCCGCGCCGGCATCCGTGCGCCCCGACGTCGAGCCGGGTGCCGGCCCGAGTGCCGGGCCGAGCGCGGGGCCCGACGCCAAACCGGAGGGCGCGCAGGTCAAGGTGAACCTGCTACTCCGCCGACTGCCGCTGCTGCGCGACGAGGACGTGTCCCCCGAGGCCGCGTTCGGCGGCACCTTCCACATCAACGAGACCCTGACCCAGCTGGAGAGCGCCTACAACCAGGCCGACCACGACGGCTTCCCCGAGCTGCTGCCCTGCGAGATCTACTGCCACTCGCTCAGCGACCCGAGCATCCTCTCCCCCGAGCTCGTCGCCGCCGGCGCGCAGACCCTCACGGTGTTCGCGCTGCACGCCCCGCACCGCTGGCTCACCGAGGAGAACAACGACGTCAGCCGCGACCGGCTGCAAACCGCCGTTCTGGCGTCGCTGAATTCCGTTCTGGCCGAACCCATCGAGGACCTCTTGCTGAGCGATGCCGCCGGCCGGCCCTGCATCGAGACGAAGACCACGCTCGACCTGGAGCACGCCCTCAACCTCCCCGGCGGCAACATCTTCCACGGTCCTCTGGAATGGCCGTTCCTCGAGGACGACGCGCCGCGATCCACCGCGGCCGAGCGTTGGGGGGTGGCGACGGAGCATCCGCGGATTCTGATCTGTGGGGCGGGCGCCAGACGCGGCGGCGGCGTCAGCGGCATCGGCGGTCACAATGCGGCGATGGCGGTGCTCGAGGGGTAGGCGCCGGGTCCCGGCCGGAGGGCGTGGCTGTTGATCCCCGCCCGGAGAAGGGCATAGTTTTGTACTGAGGCCCGTGCCTCACTCACCGTGGAGGTTCGCATGTCATTCAAGCCAACCGGACGCCTTGCCTATCGCGAAGACGGTCTGTACCTCATGCTCGACCGGCTCTTCAGCGCGTCGAAGGACGACGTGTGGGCGAGCGTGAGCCGGTCCGCCGGCCTCCAGGGCTGGATCGGAACCTACACGGGCGCTCCCGAGACCGGCGCCGTGCGATTCAAGTTGGACGAAGCGGATGCCGAGTGGGAGTACGTGAGCATCATCAAGTGCATCCCGCCGAAGCGGTTCACCGCCGACATCGGCGAGGGTGCCGCCGCCCGGCACGTGATCCTGCACCTCGTCGAGGGGGCGGGGATGACCACCCTCACCTTCGGCCAGCGCCTGCACTCCGCCGCGGAGGCCGCCACCGTCGGCCCGTTCTGGGACTACTACTTCGACCGTCTCGTTGCGGCGCGCACCGGCCAGCCGATACCCGCCCGGACCCACTACAAGCCCCACGTCGAGTACTACAGTGAGCTCATCCCGCCCAAGAAGGCCACCGAACCCACCGTCTAGTCCTGATCGATTGGTTGTGTCGCTCGCGGAGGATCAGAGCTGATCGCCCCGCGTGGACGCTGGTCGCCCGCGTGGACGCTGGTCAGCACAGGCGCCACGCCATGCCCGGCGTCGAACCAATTCGACGGAGATTCTCGGGCAAAACTGCATTTCCGTACTGTTTCGGGTTGATTCTGGCAGAATCTCCGTCGAATTCGTTCGGGCTACGGGCGGGGGTGCCGCAGGACCCCGGACTCGGCTGACACGGCAGACACGGCGCGTGGCGCTCCCACTCAGGTCCAGTGGCTGGGGGCGGCGGCGCGGGTGGCGGGCATCGCGACATCCGCGCTCCACTCGAGCAGCCAGGCCGGCACCGTCACGTCCTCGGGTACCGCGCCCACGGCGTCGACGAGCTCGTCGATGCCCACGACCCCTCCGCTGCGCTTCAGGAACCGTCCGCGGATGAAGCCCTGCGCGTAGATCTCCGGGGTTCCGTCGGCGTCCGGCCGCACGAACCGCTGCTCCACGTAGACGGCCTTCTCGTCGAAGCCCAGGATGCGCGACTCCACCGTGAACTTCTGGCCGAGGGTCAGCGACTTGCGGAAACTGATCGTCTCCGACACCACCACCGGGTACCAGCCGCGCTTCAGGAAGATCGCCCAGATGCCGGTACGGTGCAGCATGTCGAAGCGGGCGATGTCCATGATCGACAGGTATACGCCGTTGTTCATATGCCGAAGGATGTCCTGGTCGGTCGGCAAAGTGATGAACCGGGTGCTGGCCACGTCGTAGTGGCCCAGGCGCGGGCCGAAGCGGGAGAAGACGGAGTGCAGGAGGGTGCGCCAGAGCATGTGCATCTTGAGAGGCTAGCCACCGGCGGTGCCGGGGCGCATTCTGCTGCCGCGAGCCACAAGCATCCGGGCCCGCACGACCGGAACCTGCATGATTACCACAGTGCCTCCGGTTGAGCGTGCCCGTTCCGTGGGTCACTCTCGACCGGACCAGGCACACTCGCGACAGCGGATGCCCCGGCCTCCCGGCCGGGTTAACCTTTCGTATATGGTCCCGTTGCCCAACCTGCTGACGTTCGCGCTGGCATCCGTCGCCCTGATCGTGCTGCCCGGACCCACCGTGCTGTTCGTGATCGGGCGGTCCCTGGCGCTCGGACGCCTCGGCGGTCTGCTGAGCGTGCTCGGCAACGCCCTCGGGCTGATCCCGGTGGTCGCGGCCGTCGCGCTGGGCCTCGGCGCAATCGTGACCGGATCGATCGTGGTGTTCACGACGATCAAGTTCGCCGGCGCCGCGTACATCGTCTACCTCGGCGTGCAGGCCATCCGGCACCGGCACGCGGCCGCCCGGAGCCTCGGACTGAGCAGCGTGCCGAAGACGAAGTGGCGCCTGCTGGCCGAGGGATCGGTCGTGGGGATCAGCAACCCCAAGTCGATCGTGTTCTTCGTGGCCGTGCTGCCCCAGTTCGTGGACTACTCGGCCGGGGCCGTCCCGCTGCAGCTGCTGACTCTGGGCCTCGTGTTCGTGCTGCTTGCCCTGCTCGGCGACAGCGTGTGGGCCCTCGCGGCAGGCTCGGCCCGCGATTGGTTCGCCTCGTCCCCCCGCCGCATGGAGCACCTCTCCGCGGGCGGCGGTGTCATGATGATCGGCCTCGGCGGCGTGCTCGCCGCCACGGGCGCCCAAGCCTGACCTTGCCCCCGGTGGTCGACCGCGGTTCCGATATCGGCCCCGAAAGTCGGGCCTGTCGGACCCGGTGAGCCGATGTCCGAAGGTTTCTCTGCGGCCCGCATCCGTCGCGGCGCACCCGGTGGAAGCTGGCGGACCGTAGAACATGCGCCGGCTTTCACAGGGTGCGCCACGAACGTTCTAGGCGAAGGTTGCGACGGCCGCGAGCGGCACCCCGGCGACGCGGCGCACGAAGGCACCCAGGCGGCGGTAGACCTCGTGCGATTCCGGATGCGCGGCGTCCTGCTGCCGGGTGTGGCGCGTGTTGGTCTGCTTCCGGTCGTAGATCAGCGCGTCGACCGCGATGGAGCGCCGGCGCAGCGCAGCGATGAAATTGAGGTTCGCCCGGTAGAAGTAGTCACGCTCCGAGGTGGTCACGAACACCGGCGGGAACCCGCGCTCGAGCCACTCGATCGGGGACATGAACCGGGCCGCGGTACGCAGCACGACCCCGCGGCCGCGCTCCGGCAGCAGCATCCGCAGAAAATTCAGGCTCAGCACGAATCCGTGCTCGAACATCACCGAGATGTCGGCGATCCCCGCCGAACTCCTCGATGTGGCGGGCCACCCAACGCAACACCTCGTTGCCGTCGTCCAACATGTGCTTCAGCTGGAAGCGCGTCGCCATCCGGTAGTTCGCGTTGACGACGATCATGCCGTCGACCGCCTGGCTGGCCGCGTACTCCGTCAGCGGCGCCTTGTCGCCCGAGGTCCAGCCGCCGCCGTGGAAGTAGACGTAGACCGGCAGCGGCCCCGGCGCGCGAATTGCGGGGCTGCGACGGGCGGTTCATCGGGTGGGGCTGCAGATCTGGATCACCCGAGAACCGGAGGAGAAACGCCCGTGGACAACCTGAGAAGACCTCGGCTCAGGGGTTGTGGGCGGCTCCTCCGTGCACACCCGTGGCCTCGAGCACCGCGCGCGCCAGGGTGTGGAAGTGCAGGTTGAACCCCAGCACGGCCGGCGTGGAGTCCGGGTCGATGTCGAGCCGGGCCACGTCGACCGCGTGCACGATGAACTGGTACCGGTGCGTGCCGGTGCCGGCCGGAGGGCTCGCGCCGACGAAAGCCGACTGACGGCCTTCATTGGGCAGGGTCACGGCACCCCTCGGCAGCAGCCGGCCGCCCGGAGCGCCGGCGTCTGCGGGCAGGGCCACGCAGTCGGCCGGCAGGTTGACGACCGCCCAATGCCAGAATCCGGACCCGGTCGGAGCGTCCGGGTCGTACAGGGTCACCGCGAAACTCTTCGTGTCGGCCGGGAATCCCGACCACTCCAGGTGCGGGGACAGGTTCCGGCCGCCGGAGCCGGTGCCGTACTGCGCCGCGGTGAGGGGCACTCCGTCGGTCATGTCCGTGCTCGTCAGCGTGAATAGCGGTACAGCGCCGAACCGGGCGAGAGGATCGTTCTGGGCCATTGGGCCTCCAATTGGTTGCCAGAAGCTTAGCCAACCGGCCACCCGGCCCGCGCCCCCCACCCAGGCACCCACCCGGATATCAGCCGAATACCAGCCGGCGAACTCGGTAAAATGGCGCGGTGGCTATTCCGAAGATCCTGCTCTACTACGTCTTCACCCCGCTGGCCGACCCCGAGGCCGTGCGTCTCTGGCAGCGAGACCTGTGCGAATCGCTGGGCCTGCGCGGGCGAATCCTGATCTCCACCGACGGCCTCAACGGCACCGTCGGCGGCGACCTTCCCGCGATCAAGCGCTATCTGCGCAAGACTCGGGACTACGCCCCGTTCAAGAATCTCGACGTCAAGTGGAGCGAGGGCACCGGGCTCGATGAGCAGGGCTTGAGCCTCGACTTCCCCCGGCTGGTCGTGAAGGTGCGGGATGAGATCGTGAGCTTCGGCGCACCCGGCGAGTTGCGCGTCGACGCCGGCGGCGTGGTCGGCGGCGGCGCCAAGCTCTCCCCGGCCGAGCTGCACGCCCTCATCGGTGAGCGCGGCGACGAGGTCGTTTTCTTTGACGGCCGCAACGCGTTCGAGGCCGAAATCGGCCGCTTCCAGAACGCGATCGTGCCGGATGTCGCCAACACCCGCGAGTTCGTGGCTGAGCTGGAGAGCGGCACGTACGACCACCTCAAGGACAAGCCCGTCGTCACCTACTGCACCGGCGGCATCCGCTGCGAGGTGCTCAGTTCCCTGATGAAGGAGCGCGGCTTCGGCGAGGTCTACCAGCTTGACGGCGGCGTCGTGCGCTACGGCGAGGCCTTCGGCGACGACGGCCTCTGGAACGGTTCGCTCTACGTTTTCGACCAGCGGATGTCGCTGGACTTCAGCGACCACACCGCCGTGATCGGGCGCTGCTTGGTGTGCGGTGAACCGACGAAGAACCTGCTCAACTGCCGAGATGCCTCCTGCCGGGAACAGCTCGTCGTCTGCCCGGGCTGCGTCGCTGCCAAGACCCCGGCGTGCGCGGCCCACGCCACCGCCCACGCTGACGCGCACACCGGGGCCTGACCGGCCGCGGTGCGCCCTTTCGCAGATGCCGACATGCTACTTCCCCGGGGCAGGAGGCGGGGCCGTGATTGGATGCACTGTGACCTTTGATGCGCAGACGATCCGACCCAGCTTTCCCGCCCTCGCCACCGGCACGGCCTTCTTCGACGGCCCGGGCGGCACCCAGACCCCGCTGGCGGTCGGTTCCGCGATCGCGTCGACCCTGACCGGGCCGCTCTCGATCCGGGGAACCGGAAGTACCTCCCAGCAGAACGCGGAGGACGCCGTCACCGGGTTCCGGAGCGCCATGGCGGATCTGCTCGGCGCCGAAGAACGCGGAATCGTCTACGGACGCAGCGCCACGCAGCTGACCTACGACCTGGCGAACGCCCTGTCCGCCGGATGGGGCCCGGGCGACGAGGTCGTGGTCACCCGGCTCGACCACGACGCGAACATCCGCCCGTGGATGCAGGCCGCCGACCGGGCCGGCGCCACGGTGCGTTGGGCGGACTTCGACCCGGCCACCGGTGAGCTGAGCGTCCCGGACATCGCCGCGGTCCTCAGCGAGCGCACCCGGCTGGTAGCCGTGACCGCCGCCTCCAACCTGATCGGCACCCGCCCGCCGGTGGCGGCGATCGCCCGGCTCGCACATTCCGTCGACGCGCTCCTCTACGTCGACGGCGTGCACTACACGCCGCACGCGTCGGTGGACGTCGTGGCGCTGGGAGCGGACTTCTTCGTCTGCTCGGCCTACAAGTTCTTCGGTCCGCACTGCGGGATTCTCGCTTCCGCGCCCGCGCTGCTCGAAACGATATATCCCGACAAGCTGGTGCCCTCGAGCGACCAGGTGCCCGAGCGTTTCGAGCTGGGCACGCTCCCCTACGAGACGATGGCGGGGGTCACGGCCGCCGTCGAATTCCTCGCCGGCCTCGGCGACTCCGCGCCGGCCGGGGCCTCTCGGCGGGAGCGCCTGATCCGCTCGTCCCAGGCTCTCGAACACCACGAGGAGACCCTGCGCGGCGAACTGGAGGCCGGCCTGGCGGAGCTGCCGGGGGCGCGACTGCACTCGAGGGCTGCCGTGCGCACACCCACCGTGCTGGTCACGTTCGCCGGCCACGACACCGCGGATGCGTCCCGCCACCTGTGCAAGCAGGGCATCCTCGCCCCCGCCGGCTCGTTCTACGCCCTCGAAGCCTCCCGGCACCTCGGACTCGGCGACCGTGGCGGCCTGCGGATCGGCCTCGCCCCCTACAACACCGTCGATGAGGTGGCCCGGCTGCTCGCCGCACTGCGCGTCTTCCTCCGCGTCACCTGACCCGGTCGTCTCCGCCCCTAGGCTGGAACCAGATCCCAGCGAACGACTATCAGCGAGGGACTACCAGCAACGAAGGGGGAACGGATGCCGGTCGGCGCGGTCATCGAGTTCAGCAACATCACCAAGACGTTCGGCAGCGTCACCGCGGTGGACAACCTGTCCTTCACCGTGGAGCCCGGCCGGGTCACCGGCTTTCTCGGCCCCAACGGCGCCGGAAAGACCACCACGCTGCGCATGCTGCTCGGGCTGGTCACGCCCACGTCCGGCACGGCCACCATCGACGGCATCCGCTACCGTGACCTGCCGCGCCCGCTGCAGACCGTCGGGGCCGCCCTGGAGGCAGCCAGCTTCCATCCCGGCCGCAGTGCCCGGAACCACCTGGCGGTCTACGCCATCGCGGCGGGGCTGCCCTCCGCCCGCATCGACGCGGTGCTGCACACGGTCGGCCTCGGCGCACACGGCGCCCAGCGTGTCGGCGGCTTCTCGCTCGGCATGCGGCAGCGGCTCGGCCTGGCCTTCACCCTGCTCGGCGACCCCGGCGTGCTCGTGTTGGACGAGCCGATCAACGGGCTCGACCCGGAGGGGATCAAATGGATCCGCGGCTTCCTCCGCACCATGGCCGATGAGGGGCGCACGGTCCTGGTCAGCTCCCACCTGCTCTCCGAGGTGCAGCAGAGCGTCGACGACGTGATCATCATCGCCGACGGAGCTCTCGTGCACCGAGGCACCCTGTCGAGCCTCGAGACCGAGGCGGCGCCGCGCATCCTGGTCGACTCCCCCGACCGCACGGCTCTTGAGGCCGCCCTCAGCCAGGCCGGCATCGAGTTTTCCACCGGGCGCACCGGGTTGTTCGCCGCTGCGCCCGACCCGGCCCTGATCGGCCACATCGCGTTCTCGGCCGGCGTGGAACTCAGCGCTTTGCACCGGGAGAGGAAGGGGCTCGAGGAGGCCTTCCTCGCCCTCGTGAACGGCAACGCAAACGGAAACGGAGGCGAGTCGCGATGACGTCCTTCAGCCGCGCCCTCGGCGCCGAGTTCGCCAAGCTCGGCACAACGCGCCTGTGGTGGGTCCTCGCCGCGGTCATGTTCGGTTATATCGCCCTGCTCGCCGGCGGCCTCTCGGCGCTGTTCGCGGGGATCGAGAGCGGCGCGATCAGCCCGGATGCCGCCGGTACCGGATCCCAGGGACTCGCCGGGTTCGGCAGCCTCCCACCCCTGATCTACAGCTTCGCGTCATCCGTCGGCTATGTCTTCCCGGTTCTGCTCGGGGCCCTCGCCACCACGGGCGAATTCCGGCACCAGACCCTCACCCCCACGTTCCTCGCCAATCCCCGGCGGGCCCAGGTGCTCGGGGCCAAGACGATCACTCTCTTCGTGGTCGGCGCGGTCTTCGGGGTCGTCGCGCTGCTCGCATCCGTCGGCGTCGGCGCGCTCGTCATCAACGCGTTCGACGTCGACCCGCTGCTGGCCGATAGCGCTACCTGGGCGCTGATCGGCCGCACGGTGCTCGCCATGGCCATCTGGTCGACCATCGGTGTGGGCCTCGGCGTGCTCGTGCATAGCCAGGTGGCGTCGATCGTCATCGTGCTCGCCTTCACCCAGTTCGTCGAACCGCTGCTGCGCTTCGCATCCCTGTTCACCGACGTGACGCGAGGGATCGGCAACTACCTGCCGGGGGCCGCCTCCGATGCCCTGGTCGGCGCGAGCTTTTTCACCCTCGCCGCGCCGGGAGGCACCCCGGCGGCGCTGCTCGAGTGGTGGCAAGGCGGGCTCGTCCTCCTGGCCTACATGCTCGCCGCGACCGTGATCGGCTATGCGGTCAGCTGGAAGCGCGACGTCACCTGACCACCTGACCCGAGCGCCCGCGTAGTCTCGACGCATGGGTATTGAGACTGAGTTCCGGGCCATCGTCGTCGACCGCATCGAAAATGCCGAGGGCCGGAAGACGCAGAGCGCGGCCCTCCGCGTGGTTGACGACGGCTTCCTGATGGCCGGCGACGTCACCATCGCGGTCGAGTACTCAAGCATCAACTACAAGGACGGGCTCGCCCTGATGGGCCGCCCCGGGGTCGTGCGCGCCTGGCCCCTGATCGCCGGGATCGACCTGGTCGGAACGGTCGAGCAGAGCGCCGACCCGCGCTGGTCGGCCGGAGACCAGGTCATCCTCAACGGGGCCGGCCTGAGCGAGACGCACCACGGCGGGTTGGCCCAACGGGCCCGCGTGTCGGGGGGCTCCCTGGTGCGGCTGCCGAACGGTATCAACGCCGTACGGGCCGCCGCGATCGGCACGGCCGGGTTGACCGCCATGCTGTCCGTGCTTGGCCTCGAACGGGGTGGAGTCACACCGGAATCCGGTGCCGTGCTCGTGACCGGCGCGGCCGGCGGGGTCGGCAGTGTTGCCGTGGCACTGCTCGCCGCCCGCGGCTTCCAGGTGCACGCGTCAACCGGCCGCATCGACGAGCTCGGGGACTACCTGCGCGGGCTCGGCGCCGTCGAACTCGTCGATCGCCGCACCCTCAGCGAGGCCGGCAAACCGCTGCAGGGCCAGCGCTGGGCCGGGGCCGTCGATTCGGTCGGCAGCGCCACCCTCGCCAACGTCCTCGCCCAGACGAACTACGGCGGAGTGGTCACCTCCTGCGGCCTGGCCCAGGGGGCCGACCTTCCGGCCACGGTCATGCCCTTCATCCTGCGCGCCGTCAGCCTGATCGGGATCAATTCGGTCGAGGCTCCGCTCGCCCAGCGCGAAGAGGCCTGGCAGCGCCTCGCCACGGACCTCGACCTGAGCCTGCTCGACCAGCTCACCCAGGTGATCCCGCTGGAGGCGAGCTTCAGTGCCGCCGCGGGCATCCTCGCGGGCATCATGCACGGTCGCACCGTCGTCGACGTGCGCCGCTAGCACGCGTCTCCGAGGCTGCGGCTGCGGCTGCGGCTGCCGCTGCCGCTGCCGCTGCGGCTCAACGTCGTCCCGAACGAATTCGACGGAGATTTTGCTCAAAACAGGCCCTAAACATCCGTTTCAGTCCGGAACGGGCGATGTCAAGCTGAATGGAGTCACTGGGGTTAGTTTGTGGTGGTTTCGTCGAGGAGGTGATTGATCCCGACGAGGCCGGCTGGTGCGGGTGTTTTCGGTCGTTCGCGGAATCGTTCCGGGTGTTGCTGGTGGTAGTTCTGCAGGGCATGGTCACGGATGCCGTGGGCGCGCCGCCAGGAACCGTCGTGGACCTGCTGGGGTGAGAACAAGGCGATGCCGGAGTGCCTGTGGGTCGCGTTGTACCAGGGCACGTAGTCGGCCAGGTGGTTGCGGGCGTCCTCGAGACTCTCGAATGTTCCGGGGTAGTTGGGCCGGTATTTCATCGTGCGGAACTCGGACTCGGAGAATGGGTTGTCGTTGGAAACGTAGGGCCGGTTGTGGGTTTTGGTGACGTTGTGCTCTGCGAGGAGCTCGGCTAAAGCGCCCGATCGCATCGCGGGGCCGGAGTCCGCGTGGACGAATCGTGGGATGCCGTGCTCGCGGAACGCGGTCTGGAACATCTCCACGGCGAGGTAGTCACTCTCGCGTTCCTCGACCCGCCAGCCGACGACCTTGCGGGAGTAGATGTCGATGATCGAGTAGGCCTTGAACGCTTTCCCACGCCACGGAGAGCGCAGATCGGTGATGTCCCAACTCCAAACTTGGCCAGGCCCGGTCGCGATCAGCACCGGCTTGTCGCGGGGTGTTCGGGACCCGCGCCCCGTTGGCACCAGGGGGCGGGCGCTCTGGTCTTCGATGTCGGCTGCGATACGCCACCATGACCGACGGCCGGCGAGCATCACCCCCGCATCCCAGGTGGACGCGAAAGTGTGATCGACCGAATGCCCGACTGCCCACCCTGCGGTGATCTTCTTAGCGATCGTCGTCCGATCGGTCGTGGGGATGCGTGAGAGGTACGCGCGATCTTTCTGCGCGACCGGCTCGGGCATCCGTGGCCGGGGCGTGCGCCGGTACTGCCAGGTTGAGCGCGCGACACCGGCGATAGCCAATGCGCGACGTTGCGAGCCCGTGGTGCGCGTCAGCTCAGC
>NZ_PJJV01000001.1:0-1149 GCF_002929655.1 Cryobacterium sp. M23 | reverse complement strand
GAAACCTAGACAGGAAGCGGCGTGCGGCCGTTAAGGCGCTCCGAAACACCCACGGATAGAGCAGGGGAGCCGAGATTTTGGGGAAAAAGCGGGTTTACGGGCTGTTTGGAATGGTTGCGCGCGATGTCAAGCTGAATGGAGTCACTGGGGTTAGTTTGTGGCGGTTTCATCGAGGAGATGATTGATCCCGACGATGCCGGCTGGTGCGGGTGTTGTTGGTCGTGTGCGGAATCGTTCCGGGTGCTTCTGGTGGTAGTCCTGCAGGGCATGGTCACGGATGCCGTGGGCGTGCCGCCAGGAGCCGTCGTGGACTTGCTGGGGTGAGAACAAGGCGATGCCGGAGTGTCTGTGGGTCGTGTTGTACCAGGGCACGTAGTCGGGCAGGTGGTTGCGGGCGTCCTCGAGACTCTCGAATGTTCCGGGGTAGTTGGGCCGGTATTTCATCGTGCGGAACTCGGACTCGGAGAATGGGTTGTCGTTGGAAACGTAGGGCCGGTTGTGGGTTTTGGTGACGTTGTGCTCTGCGAGGAGCTCGGCCAAAGCGCCCGATCGCATCGCCGGGCCGGAGTCCGCGTGCACGAATCGTGGGATGCCGTGTTCGCGGAACGCGGTCTGGAACATCTCCACGGCGAGGTAGTCACTCTCGCGTTCCTCGACCCGCCAGCCGACGACCTTGCGGGAGTAGATGTCGATGATCGAGTAGGCCTTGAACGCTTTCCCACGCCACGGAGAGCGCAGATCGGTGATGTCCCAACTCCATACCTGTCCGGGTCCGGTCGCGGTTAGCACCGGTTTTTCGCGCGGCGTGCGGGACCCGCGTCCCGTGGGCACCAGGGGGCGGGCGCTCTGGTCTTCGATGTCGGCTGCGATACGCCACCATGACCGACGGCCGGCGAGCATCACCCCCGCATCCCAGGTGGACGCGAACGTGTGATCGACCGAATGCCCGACTGCCCACCCTGCGGTGATCTTCTTAGCGATCGTCGTCCGATCGGTCGTGGGGATGCGTGAAAGGTACGCGCGATCTTTCTGCGCGACCGGCTCGGGCATCCGTGGCCGGGGCGTGCTCCGGTACTGCCAGGTTGAGCGCGCGACACCGGCGATAGCCAATGCGCGACGTTGCGAGCCCGTGGTGCGCGTCAGCTCAGC